>CAZQIJ010000434.1:0-4208 GCA_964592955.1 uncultured Anaerolineaceae bacterium | reverse complement strand
ACCTTCGACGGCCTCCCCCTCGCCTAGCCGCGCAGCGGCGGCAGGGAGAGGGGGATTGAGGGGGTGAGGGCGGTTGCGCCAGGGGATAGGCGCAGCGTGGGACCTGTTGCGCGCGTCCTAACCGCCCTGCGTGCGGCGGAACTGGTCTGGCGCGCCTTCAAAGGTCGGGGCGCTGGGCGCTGGCAGCCACCCGTCGCTGTCGGGGCCGGGCTGCGGGGCGCTGCCGCGCGTTTCTGACTGCGCTTCGAGCGTAAGCCTGAAGTTATCCAGGTACAGCTTGCCAGCGGTGCCGGTGTGCTGCACCTGCACGCGGACCTTAACCGGCGGCGCGTCTACCGTGAGGGTGGCATTGACCAGCGTGTAATCATAGGTGCCGCTGGCGAAGGTGATGCGCGGCTTATCTGCCGTCAGACCGTCATAGCTCACCTTGACCTCGATGCGCCCGCCGCCAGAGAAATTCTTGCCGCGCACGTACCCGCTGAAGTTGATCACATCCCCGGCCACCAGGCTGTAGCGCGCGTAGGACGGGAGCTGCGCAAGCTGTGCAGACTCGCCGACCGAGCCAGCGAACTCCATCGCGCAACTGCCTTCCTGCGCGACGGTCTTGGTCTCGGTATTGCAGCGGCGGCGGTCTTTGGTGCGGTTGGCCAGCGTCCAGCCGTCCGGGATGGCGTCGGCGTCGCTGTCCAGCTCAAAGCTGGCGTTGGTGAGCAGTTCGATATCGGTCAGGATGATGCTGAACGTGATCGGCGCGTTGGCTGCCTCGGTGGGGGTGCCGCCGGGACTCTTCGCCCTGGCCGTCCAACTGTAAAGCCCTTCGGTCAGCGCGGCCTGCAGCACGTCATCGGGTGTAAGCGTGCAGTTCTGATCATCGCACAGCAGCATATCGGCGTCGCTGTCCGGCGTCAGCGTGAGGCTGGAATACACCTCGCCCAGCGCCCGCACGGGGGTGTTGGAGAGGCGGTACAGGTAGAATTCGTAGCTGAGGGCATCTTCGTTGGCGCGCCACGTGAACGGCGCTGCGGCGCTGCGGACGACCATATCTGCCAGCGGACCGCGCAGGTTGAAGGCGCGCGGGGCGAGCGTGTTATCCACACTGAAGTTGAAGGGCGCATTGGTGGCGATGGTGTCGCCTTCGCTGTTGGTGGCGGTCACGGTCCAGGTATAGGCCCCGTTGACCAGCAGCGCCTGCGTCTCGCTGGCGATGGGCATGGCGCACAGGTCGGCGGTGCAGATCTCTGCCGCGTCGCCGGTGATGCTGTCCAGTTCGACGGGCGTATCGTCGCTGATGCTCAGCGTGTAGGAGACCGCCTCAAACGACGGTTCCCAGGTGAACGTGTCCAGGCTGAAGGGGTTGATCACGACGCGCTCATCCGCCGGGGCCACCAGGTCAAACGGGTAGGGCGGGCAGCCAAGCGTCTTGAGGTTGATCGTCGTGGCCACCGGCGAGCGGTTGATGCTGTTCTGGGCCACCACGCGGTAGAAGTAGGTGGTGCATTTGGTCAGCGCGGTATCGCTGTAGGTGGTGGTGTTGGCGGCGGGTTCGGCGATTGAGGTCCAGGCAGCGCCATCCAGTGAGCGTTCGACGACGAATTTGGTTTCGTCCGACGCGTTATCGCGCCAGCTCAGGTCGATGGCTGTCTGCGAAACAGGGGTACCAGAAAGCGCTGTGGGCGAGGCCGGGCCGCCCTGCGCGATGAACACATCAGACACGCCGTTGGTATCGCCCGAAACGAGGTTGTTGGCGGCGGACTCGAACAGCACGAAGCGCCCGTCGCCGCTGATGTCGTTGCTGAGGCCGGTTCCGCCGCTGCCGTTGGCCAGCGCCGCGGTGACGCTGGCGCGCGAAACCACGCCCGTCCGCCGGTCATAAGCGAAAATATCCCCGACGTTGTTGGTATCATCCGCGACGAGGTTCGAGGCCAGCGAGTAGAAGCTGATCCAGCGCCCGCCGCTGCTGATGCTGGGCGCGCCGCTGTTGTTGTTGGACTGGGTGCCGCTGGTGCTTACCGAAATGCGCGTCAGCAGCGTTTGGCCGCTTTCGTCATAAACGCCGTCTTCATCGGTGTCACGATCCATTAGGAAGACATCCGTCTTCGCGTTGCTATCCCCGGCCACGAGGTTGGTGGCGGTGGATTCAAACGTGACGAAGCGCCCGTCATCGCTGATGGCCGGGTAATAGCTGGCACCGTTGCCCTGAACGCCCAGCGCGTCTGTGCTCACGCGGCGCATGACGCCCGTCGCGCGGTCCACCACGAACACATCGCTGACGTTGTTGGTGTCGCCAGAAACGAGGTTCGAGGCCAGCGAGTCGAAGGCCGCATAGCGCCCGTCAAAACTCAGCGCGATGGTGGTTTGCGGGTAGTCTGCATTGGCCTGGGTGCCGCCGCCGCCCAGGTTAAACCGCGCGATCTGGTTGACCGTGCGATCATAGATGAAGAGGTCGGCGATGCCGTTGGTGTCGCCGGTCACGAGGTTGCTGGCGCTGGAACGGAACGCCACCAGCAGCCCGTTGCCGCTGATCACCGGGCGATTGCTGGCCCCGTTGGACTGCACGCCGCCGTTGGCCAGGCTTACGCGCGCCGTGACGCCCACAGCACGGTCATGCACGAAGACATCGGTGAGGTTGTTGGTGTCGCCGGTCACCAGGTTATTGGCGTCTGAGGCGAACACGATCAGGTTGCCGCCATTGTCGATGTCAATTTCGGCATAGGTGATGCTGTTGGCCTGCGTGCTGGTGGGGCCAACGTTGACGCGCGTGGTTGTATCGTTCACGCGGTTGCGCACGAAGATATCCCCGGCGTTGTTGGTATCGCCGCCCACGAGGAGATTGGAGTCTGACCAGAACGCCACGATATCCCCGTTGCTGTTGGAGACGGGGAACTGCCCCTGCCCCGCCTGCAAATTCGGCGTGGCCACATTCAGACGTTCGATCGTCTGGTACTGGCGGGCGCTGGCGCTGCTGAAGAGCGCGGCACACACCGCCATCACGATCAGTACACGGATCACGGGATGCTTGACTGCCGACATGAGATGTCCTCTGTCACAATTCGGTTAAAGCGAGTCTATTATAGATGAAGTGGCCGCAATTCCCACACTTCGCCCTCACAAGCGCAGGGCAATCGCAGGTTAGCGGGCACGCGCCAGCGCCTCACCCGGCGCGCTGGCGGCGTGCCAGCAGGCGTTCGCCGGGCAGGGCAGCGCCAGGCATCATCTCCGGCTGCGACCGGTCAGAGACCCAGGGCGCATAGGGGGCCATCGTCAACGCCGCCAGCCGCAGCAGCACGATGTCGTAATTCACGCGCCAACCGGCGAAATCGATCCAGCACTGGTCACGATCTGGCTTGAGGGGCAGCCCGGCGGCGGCCAGGGCAGCATAGGCTTCGTCGAACTCGTCGCGCCCGATGCTGATGTGCGTTTCTGGGAAGTGCGGATCCTGCGGGTAGGCGATATTGAAGAAATCGCCGATGTAGCGCAGCGCCAGAAACCCGGCGCGGATGCACAGGTTCGAGGCCGGGTCGCGCGCGGCGTCTATGGTGGAGTCGTAGAGCGAGGCTGCATCCAGCACCGCCCCCGCCGCCGTCAACCACGAGCGTTCCGGGCGAGTGGAGCGAAAGAACACGAGCGGGGCGAGCGACGTGTGGCTTTCCTCGATATCTGAAAACCAGCGTTCCCATTCTTCCCACAGCGTGGTAAGCGACCCCAGGCCGCGAATCTCGTGCGCGCGAATCAGCAGGTCCACCGCAGACGGCGGCGACCCGGCGCGCACTTCCAGCATGGTGACGGCGCTTTCGCGGCGGGAGAAGGCAGAGTACATCGTGGGCAGGTACGAGATGAGGATGGCCACCATGATGAGGCCAAGGGCGGCCTGCGTGAATTCCACGGTCGTAATGAGCAGGCTGCCGTGATATGAGGCGAACCCCAGGGTGAGCAGCGACGATCCGCTGAGGATGTACGCTTCGCTGATGGGCCCCACCCCCAGCGCATGATAGATGAGGGTATAACCGATGACGAGAAACGCGATCCAGGTGAAGGGCAGCGCGATGAGGCTGATGGGCGCGAACACCGCCATGATGCGGTCGCGGTCTTCATAGGTCGCGGCCTTGCGCAGCCAGATGCTGAACAGCCGCAGCGTGCTGATGAAGACCAGCGTCACGATGGCGTCGCGGGCGCTGCGCGCCATGACGAATGACCGCACGGCAGAGGCC
>CAZQIJ010000433.1:0-4210 GCA_964592955.1 uncultured Anaerolineaceae bacterium | reverse complement strand
CCCTGACAGCGACGGCGACACCCATATCCACCGAAGCCGCTGCTTTGCCACCCACCGCAGCGCCCCTGACGAACGGTACCACAGGCGCGATCATGGTGGTGCGGGACAACACCTCTCCCTGGCTGATTGCGGCTGTTTTCCTGCAGGCGCTCATCATTGCAGGTGCAACTTTTGAGTTTATGCGCCGCAGACGTTAGACCGCTGTCACCAGAATCGGGCGATCCTTGGTGATGATAATGGTGTGTTCGTACTGCGCCGTCCAACTGCCGTCCAGCGTCTTCAGCGTCCAGCCATCCTCTGCCGTGACAATCCGCCCTTTGCCTGTCGTCAGGAAGGGTTCGATCGTAATCACCAGGCCTTCGGTTAGCCGGTCGCGTGCGCGGGTTGTATAGTAGTTGGGGATGTTGCGCGGTGGCTCATGCAGGCTGCGCCCCACCCCATGACCGTTTAACTCCCGAATGATGCTGAACCCGCTCTTGCGCGCCTCTGTCTCTACCGCTTTACCAATCACATGCAGCGGTTGGCCGGTGCGCACCGCGCTGATGGCGTTATCCAGCGCGCGTTTGGTCGATTCGCACAGCCGGAGCTGTTCCGGCGTATTGGGTGGGACGGGAAAGGTCGCCCCTGTATCTGCAAAGTAGCCGTCCAGTTCTGCAGAAACGTCAATATTCACAAGGTCACCCGGATTGATGACACGATCCCCCGGGATGCCGTGCGCCACTTCTTCATTGATGCTGATACAGGTGGCACCCGGAAATTTGTACGAGATAATGGGGGCGGAACGCGCGCCATGCTGCTCCAGAAAGGCAGCGCCAATGGCGTCCAGTTCAGAGGTCTTGATGCCTGGCTCGATCTTCGACGCCATATGATGCATGGTCAGCCCGCAGATGCGTCCGATTTTCATCAGACCCAGCAGGTCTTTCTCTGTGTCAATAGACATACAGTCTCCTGTGAGGACTATCACCGATTTGATGGAAACTTCAGACAAACGCTTACTTAACGCTTGTGAAACGGTGGGCAAAGCTATACTATTTCACAACATGCATTGAGCATTGTCAAAGGGGGATCCCATGCCAATCACCGACATGTGGTTTGAGGGCGGCTTCTTTTTCGCCAAAGAGATGGGGCGCATCGACAAAGACGATGCAAAAGCGTGGGCACAACGGGCAGACGAGCTGGCTGCCGCGAATGCCGAACCGATTGCCGCGGTTGTGGATGCGCTGGAAGTGACCTATGTAACGGCAGAGGCGCGCCAGATTTTCGTGCGTGCTTCAAAGATTCCGAACCTTGCATTTGCTGTCGTTGCCACACGCGATGTCATCACAACCCAAACGGCCAATATCATCGGCATGATGGCACAGCGCGAACATACCTATGTCTTTGGCTCACTGGAAGACGCCTGGGACTTTGCGCGCCGCAATCTGAATGCTGCACGTTCAGGTTGAGCTGCGCTGACCACCGCTGCGCGACCCTGGCAAGGAGCGCCCGTGCGGGCAAGCAGATATGGCGCTACAAAGGCGCATGTTTTGTAAGAAAAACCGGATGCCGATTGACGCGCGCGCCGGTTCCGCTATATAGTATAGCAAATGTTCGAGTGGGAAAAGTTGCCGTCTATGCCTATCCATAAGATGCACCTGGAAGATGGTGTGTTTTTTGCCAAACCTGTAGGGTACCTGGATAATGTTGATGCACGGATGTGGGTTAACGCACTGCGCACACACGCAGAGAAAAGCGCAATGCCCATTACTGCTGTGGTTGACATGCTGGAAGTGAGTCGCATCTGTCCAACGGTTCCGCAGCTTTTTGCCACGGCAGCGAGTCATCCCAATATCCGCATGATCGTGCTGGCCACAGGCGATTCTATCTCTGCGCAGAAGGCACGCGTCATTGATCAGATCAGCCAAATTCAGGATGTGCGGGTGGCTTCCGGGGTTGACGATGCGAGAAAGCTGGCGGCGGGTGGCCGCATGTCCGTACAGGCTGCCGGATGGAACAGCTACCCTGCTGTGACGTTTGCCACCTGCGCCGCATATTAGCCCGTAGTGCTCCGGCAGTTAAAGCGCCATAAGATCCCTGCCCGCAGGCAGGGGGCTGCAATGCACGCTTGCGTTGTACGATACCGTGCGCAGCACACGTCTGCACAGGCGTGCTGAGGGTGAAAACCATCGCCTTTGGATGTGGGAACCAGGCTACGTTGGCGATACAGTGAAATCTTCAACAGCGACTACGGCAGCAACGTTCAGCGCGCCATAGAGATGTGGATACAACTCAGCTTCGTGATGTGTCGCCGGAACACCCGTATCCGGCGCTTCCAGCCTCAGTTCTGCATCCAGCAATGCACTATTGACCGTAAGTAGTACAAGCCCGGTTTGACCGCGAAAAACCGCCTCTGCCACCCGCTGCACCTGCTCTTCTTTCGAAAAGTGGATAAACCCCTGGCTAGCGAGTGACGGTGCTCGGTAAACACCATCGGCCGTAGCCGCCTCCCACGCCAGGCGTGTTGTGATATGATAAACCAGCATCTCGCTACCGCCCCTCCTTGCCGTTCAGACGGTTCATTGTTCCAGAATCAGCGCTGTTTCGCCACACCCGTTTACCGCTGCGAACATTTGTGCTATCATGTTCTGAGTTGGCAGATGCGCTAACGAGGGGTAGACTAACCATCATTTAACTAGTGTACCGGAATACTCACCTTGAGCGAACTCGCGTGTATCGGAATCCTGGCCCATCCCTTGCGAACCCAGACCTTCCCAGTGGCGGAACAGATTGCAGAGAGCCTTGCAGCTCGAAACATCCTGACTTTTGTCTTCACACGCTGGAAAGAGGACGACGTAAAATCCCAGGTCGCAGACTGCGATCTTGTCGTGGCAATTGGTGGTGATGGCGCAATGCTGCGCGCTGCGCGCGTTTGCGCACCTGTTGGTGTGCCGGTCCTGGGTGTGAACATGGGGCAGTTGGGATTTCTGACTGAAGTCCGCGATCCGGAGGATTGGAACCAGGTTCTGGACAGACTGGTGAGCCAGGATTACTGGATCGAACGGCGCATGATGATCAGGGTAAGCATCATCCGCGACGGGGTGCAACTGGTGACGGATGACGCATTGAACGATGTGGTTATCAGCGGTAACATCACCGGGCGGATGGTGCAGCTCGAGACGTATATTGACGGTAACTGGGCGACCACGTATTTCGCAGACGCGCTGATTATTGCGACGGCAACAGGTTCCACTGCCTATGCATTGGCTGTGGGCGGTCCAATTCTGCCACCAGAGCTTAACAACATCCTGATCGTACCTTCTGCGCCACACCTGAGTATGGAGCGTCCTATCGTGCTTTCGGAAGGCGCAACCGTGGAGGCGCGGCCAACATCCAGCAGCCGGGGCGAAATCGTCCTGACTACCGATGGAATCATGCTGGCGCATCTCGAACCGGAAGATCTGGTACGCATTCACGCCAGCGAACACAGCAGCCTTTTTGTGCGGATGCGTGGGCGCAATTACTTCTACCGCTCCCTGCTGGATCGCCTTGAACCGCGCATCAGACGGCCAGAGCGTTAGGGATAAGTGAGCGCTGCGCGTAATATACGCTCGTCTGAGGTGTGGATGGACTATAATAGGCACGGTCGTCGCAGTCGGCTAAGACACACAAGTGGGTTGAAGGAACGAAAAGATGCTCGAAGAGCTGCGTATACATAATTTTGCCATTATCGATGCGTTAGAACTGCAATTTGACAACGGCCTGAACGTCATTACCGGTGAAACCGGTGCAGGCAAGTCTATCATCATCGACGCTGTTGAACTGATGCTGGGTGGCAAAGCGGATGCCAGTTCTATCCGTTCCGGGGCCGAGAAAGCATCGGTTGAAGGAGTATTCGGGTTAAAGGGCATGGCACGCGCGCTCCTCACCCCGCTGCTGGAGCGTGAAGACATTATGGGAGAAGATGAAACTTCCATCACGCTCTACCGCGAACTGCGCAGCAACGGGCGTTCTGTGGCCCGTGTAAACGGTGTCTCGGTCAACCAGGAAGTGCTGCGCGAAGTGGGGCAAATGCTGGTGGATATTCATGGTCAGAGCGAGCATCTCTCGCTGCTGAACAGCAAACAGCACCTGGATCTGCTGGATCGCTATGCCGACCTGCTGGAAATCCGCGATGCGCTGGAAACCCTGGTCGATAACCTGACAGCAGTGCAGCGCGAAATCCGGTCATTGC
>CAZQIJ010000432.1:0-4211 GCA_964592955.1 uncultured Anaerolineaceae bacterium | reverse complement strand
CTTCGGCACAGAGCAGGCGCGCGATACCGCCCTCGTCATCCTGCGCACGGCAGACGGCCTGGAGGGTTACGGCGAAACCGCCACCTCTGCCGCGCCGCTCTACAACGAGGAATACACCGCAGACGCGCTGCACGTGCTGGAACACTATCTGCGCCCGGCGCTCGGCGGCGTTATCGCCAGCCATGCGGACCTGCGCAGCAGGATCGACATCATCAAGGGGCACAACTTCCCGAAGTGCGCCGTCGAGTCCGCTTATTTACAGATCGTGGCGCAGATGACCGGCACCCCCATGAAGGCGCTGTTCGGCGGCACCCGCGACGAGGTCGCCGCCGGGTTCAGCATCGGCGCAAAAACCGCAGACAGCATCTTCGAGCGCGCCCAGGCCGCCATCGCGCACGGATTCCGCCGCCTTAAGGTGAAGATCTGGCCGGAGATGGATGTTGAAGCCGTCATCGGCACGCTGCGCCGCACCTACCCGGAGATCCTGCTGCAGGTGGACGCCAACGCTTCGTATGACCCCTATAATGCCGACCACCGCGCCAAACTGAAGGCGCTGGATGCCTATGGCCTGCTGCTGATCGAACAACCCTTCGACTTCACCGATTTTTACGATCACGCCCGCTTTCAGCGCGATACAGACCTGAAGACGCCCATCACGCTGGACGAATGCATTCACAGCTTCAACGATGTGCGCCGCGCCCTCACACTGTGGCGCGAGTATGGCATTGCCGACCGGCTGATTATCAACGTCAAGCCGCCGCGCGTGGGCGGCTATATGGAAAGCGTGCGGATTGCGGATTATCTGCATGCCGAGGGGGCGGTGGCATGGGTGGGCGGCATGCTGGAACTGGGACTGGGCAAATGGCTGAACATCACGCTGGCGGCGCACCCGGCCTTCACCCTTCCCGGCGATCACCTACAGCCGCAGCCCTATTACCAGCGCGATATCTTCACGCCGCTGCCAGAACTGACCGGCGCGGGTACGGTGCGCGTGCCGGAGGGCGTGCGGCTGGCAGCGCTGGATCGCGCCGCGCTGGACGATCTGACGGTGGAGCGGGCAGGCGGGGGATGAGGGCCAGTTTCGCCAGCACCAGGCACTGCGCCGGTAGGGGGCGCGTTTCGGTGCGCGCACTGTGCAGAAAGGTAAACCCCTGTGGATATCCCCCATGATTTTCTGGCGGTCGCGGCGGGGGCCACCCCGGATGCGCCCGCGCTGATCGCCGCCGGGCAAACGTGGACGTATCGCACGATGACGGACGAGGTCGAGGCGCTGTGCGGTGCGCTGGCAGCACACGGCATCCTGCCCGGCGCGCATGTGGCCGCGCTGATGTCCAACAGCCCGGCGTGCGTGCTGCTGATCCACGCGCTGGCGCGGCTGAGGGCGGTCATCGTGCCGCTGAATACGCGCCTGACCGCGCCTGAACTGCGCTATCAGGTGACGAAGGCGCGGGTTACGCGCGTGATCCACGACGCGGCGCACGCCACAGCCGCCGCGCTGGGGGTGACGGCCATCGACATCGACACGCTGATGGCGCAGCGCCCGCCGGGTGGGCTGCCTGCCGGGCCGCACGCAGACGACGGCAGCGCGCCGCACGCCATCGTGTTTACGTCTGGCACATCTGGCCGCCCGAAGGGGGCCGTGATCTCGTTCGCGGCGCAGTTTGCCAGCGCAACCGCGTCTGCCTTCCGGCTGGGCGTGCTGCCCACCGACCGCTGGCTGCTGGTGCTGCCGCTGTTTCATGTGGGCGGGCTGGCGGTGGTGATGCGTTCCGCGCTTTATGGCACGGCCATTCATCTGCTGGACGGCTTCCAGGTGGAGACGGTTAACCACGTGCTTGACCACGAACCGGTGACGCTGGTATCGCTGGTCCCCACCATGCTCTACCGCCTGCTGGAGGCGCGCGGCGACAGGCCGTTGCCGCCGTCGCTGCGCCTGGTGCTGCTGGGCGGGGCGGCGGCCACGCCGGAACTGGCCGCGCGCTGCCTGGCTTTGGGCGTGCCCATCGCGCCCACCTATGGCCTCACGGAAGCGAATTCTCAGGTTGCCACCCTCACGCCAGACGCAGCCCGCAGTAAGCCGGGGTCGGTGGGCAAAGCGCTGCCCCTGACCACCGTCAGCGTCCTGCGCGAAGACGGCACCCCGGCAGCCGTGGACGAATATGGTGAAATTGTGGTGCGCGGCCCCACGCTGATGACCGGCTATTATGATGACCCCGAAGCCAGCGCCCGCACCCTGCGCGGCGGCGCGCTTTATACCGGCGACATCGGGCGGCTGGACGCCGACGGCGACCTGTGGGTGATCCAGCGCCGCAGCGACCTGATCGTGACTGGCGGGGAAAACGTGTATCCGGCAGAGGTGGAAGCGGTGCTGCGCCAGCATCCCGCCGTGCAGGAGGCCGCCGTCGTGGGGGTGGCGCACCCGGAATGGGGCCAGCAGGTGGCGGCGGCGGTGGTGCTGCGCGCGGGGCAGCAGGCCAGCGCCGAAACGCTGGCACAGTTTGCGCGCGAACGCCTGGCAGGGTATAAACTGCCGCGTCAATGGCGATTCATCGAGGCCCTGCCGGTAACCGGTTCAGGCAAGATCCAGCGCGCCGCAGTGGTGGACCTGTTCGGCGTGCCCTGACCGGTGATCGTGCGCGGCGCATAGAAAGGATTGGAGCGCTTGCTCACCTATTCCCACATCGAAAACGCGATTCTCGCCTGGGCGCAGGGTCGCCCGGATATCCTCGGCCTGGTGGTGGTGGGGTCGCGCATTAACGCGGAGGCCGACGATCTGGCAGACCTGGATATGGTGGTCTTCACGCCCAACGTGGGGGCCTACAGCGCCAGTGCAGACTGGCTGGCCGGCATCGGCCCGCTGTGGCTGCTCACGCGGGAGTCTGACCCGTCGCCAGAGTGGTACGCCATCTTTGAGGGCGCGCTGAAGGTCGATGTGCTCATCCATGCCGTGCGGGCGCTTAGCCTGGCGGATGAGCTGGTAGAGTCGCCCCACCGGGACGGTTTTGCGCGCGGGGTGCGCGTGCTGCTGGACCGTTACCCGGAAAGCGCCACCGTGATGACCACGCATTACAGCCCGCCCCCGCTCACCGCCAGCACGTTCAGCCTGCTGGTGGGGCAGTTCCTGCTAAACGCGCTGCGGGCGGCCAAGTATCTGCTGCGCGATGATCTGTGGCGCGCCGCGCACGTCATGGACTGCCGAATGCGCCGCCAACTGCTGATGCTTATGGAATGGCACACGCAAACGCATTCGCACGCCGATACCTGGTACGACGGGCGCAACCTGGCGCAGTGGCTGGATGCAGAGTATCAGCGCGACCTGCCGAAGCTGTTCGCGCATTACACGCCTGCGGACCTGCGGGCGGCGCTGCTGGCGCATGTGGAGATCGCGCATCGCCTTACCGACAGCATCCGCGCCGAAAAAAGCTTTCACGCGCCGGACTTCGACCCCATCGAAGCGTGGATCCAGCACAGGTTTCATCAGGCGGCGCGCTAACGGGCCCCGCGCGTGGGCGGCGCAACCGCGCACCCCGGTTCTGCGTATATTATTGCAGGACTGGGCGGTGTTCCACGAAGGAGGAAACCTGTCATGACGTTTGAAGAAGCTGCAAGGGAATTCCTGAACCAGAAGCGAATCGCGGTGGTGGGCGTCTCGCGCGCGGGCGATGCCACCGGCAACGCCATCTACCGTATGCTGCGCGATCGCGGCTACACGGCCATCCCGGTACACCCGGATGCCGACACGGTGGAAGGCGTGCCGTGCTACCCGAATCTGATGGCGATTCCGGGCGGGGTCGATGCGGTGATGGTGGTCACGCGGCCATCGGTGAGCGATCACATCCTTCAGGACGCGGTGCAGGCGGGTGTGCCGCGCGTGTGGATGCACTATAACCCGCTGTTTGGCGAGAAAAACAGCAGCGTTTCTCACAGCGCTGTGGTATATGGGCGCGAGCATGGCCTGACGGTCATCGACGGCGGCTGCCCGCTGATGTTCCTCGAATTTTCACACAAGTGTATGCGCTGGGTTCTGGACCGGATGGGCAAACTGCCGAAGACGGTGTAGCGCGCTGGGGGTATCGATCAGCCATCTGAAGGGTGCAGGGGCGCTGCCCGTGTGACCCGGTCTTTGCATCCGGTTGCGGTGCCAGGGGCGCTGCCCCTGTGACCCGGTCTTTGCATCCGGTTGCGGTGCCAGGGGCGCTGCCCCTGTGACC
>CAZQIJ010000431.1:0-4217 GCA_964592955.1 uncultured Anaerolineaceae bacterium | reverse complement strand
TCCTTAGTGTTGAAGTACCTGATGTGACGCCCACCGATGATGAAGCCGTCATCAACCGCTTTTACTTCTTCGTGCCAGCGTCCATAGTTGCTATCCACCTCGAACAAGGCGGCGAGGGTGGGAATATCGCGAATGTCAGAGATCGAGACGGGGGTATAGAGGTTTTGTTTGAGCGCAGCCTTGAGCGCGGAGCGCCCGATGCGGCCAAAGCCGTGAATCGCAATGTTTGCCATACGCTGTTTGTCCTTGTGTCTTGTCTACAGATGTAGGCGGAACAGGGGACGATTCCCCTGTTGAGTCAACGTAATGGTAACGCGGATGTCTGCCGTCTTCAAGTTGCTAAACGTCATGTTCGCGGCGTGATAGGACGCCAGACCTCATTCTTAACACGGATTTAAGGCTTGCACAGCAGAAAACGCAGCGCGTTGGGCAGCCTGCGCGCCCATGCTTCTTCGTTGTGTGCCGCGCCTGCCTCTTCCACATACAGCAGCGCCTCTGGGCCATAACCTTTATCCCGCAGCAGTTGCGCCATGCAGCGCGGGCTTATGCAGTAGTCGCCGCGTTTGGTGGTGTTCTGCCAGGGGGACATTTCGCGCGTGCCCACATCCAGGTACAGCCGTCCCGTTACTAGCGGCGCGTCGATCACGTCCTGCACAATCGCGCCGCGTGCCAGCCACAGCGCCGGGCTCATCACCCCCGCCATGCCGAAGGTCTGGGGGAAACGAAAGAATCCGTACAGGCTGATCAACCCCCCCATCGAGGATCCCAGAATGGCGGTGTGTTCGCGCTCGCGCCGTGTGCGGAAGTCGTGGTCAATCGTCGGTTTCAGCGTCTCGGTGATGAACCGCAGGTATTCCCTGCCGCGCCCCTGCCCGAACCGCGCATCGTTGAACGGGTTATACTCCATGATGCGCTCTGAACCCTGGTTGTATATCCCCACAATAATCGCTTCCAGACCTTCGGTTGCCAGCGTCTGCATGGTTTCGTCCACCTGCCACTCGCCCACATAACTCGTGGCCGCGTCGAACAGGTTCTGCCCGTCATGCATATAGATGACCGGGTACGTCCGCCGATAATCGCTGTGATACGACGGCGGCAGGTGTACCACCACATGGCGCTTGTTGTTGAGCTGCGGGCTGTATACACCGCGCAGCAGGCGCAGTTTGCCCACAGCGGTATGTTCTTCGGATGCAGTTGTGATATAGTCTTCCCAGATTGGCATAGGGTCTCCGTTAAACTCCAATCCGCATCATACAACCAGATCATGATTCTGGTCGAGGGCTTTCGTTAATAATGGCTGCGAACTTGTTTAAGAAGCGCAGGCGTGGCGCTGCCCGTCTGGTCACGCAGCCCAGGCCGAACGTGCAAGTGGGCGGATGATGGGTGAGAAACAGATGAGTGAGACAGGGACGTGTGAGAACGCATGGCTGTTCTGGTCATTGATGTTGGCAGTTCGTCAGTACGGGCGCTGATCTATGAGGCAGCGGATGGTGGTGGTACGCTGAGCATCCTGGACCACACCGCCAAGCCTTACCGCTTTGATGCCGGTCCCGACGGCATGTCGCAGGTCGATGCCGATGCGCTGCGCGACATGGTCGAACGCTGCATCGACCGCGTGCTTACGCCGGATGTGCATGTGGTGGGGCTAGACACCTTCGCCGGTAACCTGCTGGCGGTGGATGCGCACAACGTTCCGCTGACGCCGGTTTATACGTATGCGGATACGCGCAGCGCCCATGATGCTGCTGTGCTTCGCCAGCAGGTAGACCCGGCGGCAGTTCACGAACGTACCGGCTGCCTGATCCACCCGGCCTACAGCCCTGCCAAACTGCGCTGGCTGCGCCGCACCCAGCCGCAAGTCTTTGCGCGGGCAGCGCGCTTTGTGGATTTCGGCACCTACCTGCTGACCCAGTGGTTTGGCGCAGCGCCTGTGTCCACGTCGCTGGCCGCGTGGTCGGGCCTGCTCGATACCGCCGCGATGACCTGGGACGCGCACTGGTATGCTGTGCTTCACCTTCAGCCGCGCCATATCCCGGCGCTGGCAGACTTCGACAAGCTGCTGGCCGGCCTGCGCCCACAGTATGCGGCGCGCTGGCCAGCGCTGCGCACGGTGCCCTTCACGCTGCCGCTGGCCGACGGCGCGGCGGCCAGCGTAGGATTAGGCTGCACCGATCCTTCTCGCGTTGCGCTTTCACTGGGCACAACCGCCGCGCTGCGCGCCGTCACCCCCCACCTGCACCGCCCACCCGCCGGATTGTGGCGTTACTGCATCGACTCGCGCCGTTACCTGGTGGGCGGCGCGACCACCGAAGGCGGCAGTGTCGCCGCGTGGGCGCGCGCCACGCTCAGCCTTCCAGATGACTGGGAACAGCACATTGCGCGCCGCGAGCCGGATGCGCACGGGCTGACCTTTCTGCCGCTGCTGGCCGGTGAACGCAGCCCGGGGTGGCAGGCGGATGCTTCCGGGGTCTTTGCCGGTCTGCGCGTTTCCACGACTGCCCTGGACATGATGCAGGCCGCGCTTGAGGCGGTCGCGCTGCGCCTGGCCGCCGTCGCAGACCAGCTTACCGGCATCACGCCCGCGGATGCGCCCGTCATCGCCAGCGGGGGCGCGCTTTCACCGTTGTGGGCGCAGATCATCGCCAACGCCCTCAACCGCCCCCTGCACATCGCCGCAGCGCCTGAAATCACCGCGCGCGGTACTGCGCTGCTGGCGCTGGAGGCCATCGGCACGCCCCAGGATGCGCCCCCCGCGGTCGCCCATGTGGCGGTGCCTAATCCCGACCATGTGGCACTGCTGCGCGCGGCGCGGGTGCGTCAGGCGGCGCTGTATCGCCGGTTCTACGGCTGATCCACCCGCGCGCCATAGCCCATTCCTACCGCCAGCAGGTACCCCAGCCGCAGCGCCGCACGCTCCACCAGCCCGGCGGCCTGCTGCACCGCGCTTTCCAGCGGCATTGGCCCAGTTACCACCGGCAGCGCCGCGTCGATCCCTGCCGCGTGCAGCGTTTCTTCGTCCGCATTCAAACCGCCCACAATCGCCACAACCGGCACCCCGTGCGCCCGCGCCATGCGTGCCACACCCAACGGCCCCTTGCCGGATAACGTCTGTGCGTCGATCTGCCCTTCCCCCGTGATGACCAGCGCCGCACCGCTCAGCGCTTCCTCAAACCGGTTATGCTCCAGAATCAACTCAATGCCAGAGACGATGCGCCCGTTCAGGAACGCCATGAGTCCTGCCGCGAACGCGCCTGCCGCGCCGCCGCCCGGCACGGTCAGCACGTCCACGCCCATCTGATCGCGTACCAGCGTGAAGAAGTGCCGCAGAGTCGCGTCCAGCAGCGCCACATCTTCAGGAGATGCACCCTTCTGCGGGCCGAAGACCGCCGCTGCGCCGGTTTCGCCCACCGCCGGGTTCTGCACGTCCGCCGCGATAACGACTTCGACTTCGCGCCAGCGGGGGTCAAGGCCGCGGGTATCGATCTGCGCCAACCGGCTCAGGCCGCCCCCGCCGCGCGGGATCTCACTGCCGTGCGCGTCCAGCAGCCGTATGCCCAGCGCTTGCAGGCATCCAGCGCCGCCGTCGGTGGTCGCGCTGCCGCCCAACCCGACGATGACCCGCCGTACCCCCTGTTCCAGTGCGGCCTGCAGCAGTTGGCCGGTTCCATACGTGCTGGCGCTTACGGCGTCGCGCGCAGGGGACACTTCCAGCCCAGACGCCAGCGCCATCTCAACAACGCCCGTAGCCGGTGCCATGACGCCGTAAGCCGCCAGCACCGGCTGCCCAAGCGGGTTCTCCACCATCACAGAATGCCGCGTACCACCGCTGGCCAGAAACGCGTCCAGCGTGCCGTTGCCCCCGTCTGCGATGGGCAGCAGCCGCAGTTCCGCCGCCAGTCCCGACCGGCGCAGCCCGCGCGCGATGGCCTCCGCCGCCTGTGCCGCGCTCAGGCTGTGCTTGAAGGCCCCAGGAGCAATCAGGATCTTTCGCATTTGCCACAGTCCTATTACACTTAGCGCCGCGATTATACCAATCACCGCGCCTAAATTCGCACAGCCAGGCCGGGGAAGGGATGCTCAGTTGGTGGACTTCACTGGGAAATTTGTGCTGGTTACTGGCGCGTCGCGCGGCATAGGCCGCGAGGTGGCGCGCATGTTTGCCCAGAACGGGGCGCGGGGCGTCGTGCAGGATCATCAGAATCGCGCCGCCGCAAACG
>CAZQIJ010000430.1:0-4223 GCA_964592955.1 uncultured Anaerolineaceae bacterium | reverse complement strand
GCCTACGCCTGACCACCGTATTGACAGCGTATTGCAGATTTAGACTCAACGGTGCAGACGAGTAATGATAGAATGACCACAATCTGCCAATTACGAACATTCTGATTATGAAGCGACTGACCCGACTCCTGATAGTAATAACCGCATGGGTAAGCCTGGTGGCACTGGCATGTAACCTCTCTTCCGCAGATACGGCACCCCCGACCCTTGTGCCGCGCATCACCGACCAGATTCTG
Organism: uncultured Anaerolineaceae bacterium; assembly: GCA_964592955.1. Taxonomy (GTDB): domain Bacteria; phylum Chloroflexota; class Anaerolineae; order Aggregatilineales; family Phototrophicaceae; genus CAZQIJ01. The sequence goes on along the minus strand of CAZQIJ010000430.1, from coordinate 3,987 downwards.
CCGACGCTCGGTTACAGCACACCACTACCGGGAGAAATCGCGGGGCCAACCGCTACACCAGCCCCCCCCATAGGTGCGCAGCTCTATAGTATCCTCAATCAGGTTGACGAAATTCGACTGATGGAAACCGTTTACACGCTTGAAGGATTTTACACCCGGCATGTAAATTCCACACAGACCTCAGAAACGCAGGGTGTGGGCGCGGCAGCGCGCTACTTGCTGAACGAGTTCCGCGAAATCAGCGAGCAGTCTCAGGGCAACTTTCGCGCATCGGAGCAGCCGTTTACGGCCAGCTACAATGGCATCGACACATCGCAGCGCAACATCGTAGGCATCATTGATGGCACTGAGCCAAACACACCGATTATCGTTATCGGGGCACACTATGACAGCCGCACCGACGAACTGCGTGACGCAACCGGATATTCGCCAGGGGCAGATGACAATGGTTCCGGGGTGGCTGCCGTACTTGAAATGGCGCGTATCATGAGCCAGTTTCGCCCCAAAGCCACCCTTGTCTTTGTATTGTTTTCGGCAGAAGAGGTTGATCGCCAGGGCAGCAAGAAATTCGTCAGGGAATGGCTTGTGCCCAACAGTATCCCGGTGCAGGTGATGATTAATGTGGATACGGTGGGGAGCATCAATGCGCCGAACGGCGTGGTAGATGACCAGCATATCCGCCTGTTCTCGCCAGGTGAAACCGAAGATGTCGCCTCGCGCGAGATGGCACGGATGATTGATTTCATCGCCTTCAACTCTGTGACTGATCTGGAAATTGTGAAGGTCGATCAGGCAGATCGCGAAGGGCGTTATGGCGATCACTTCTCGTTCAGCGAAGCCAGTATTCCGGCGGTGCGCTTCATCGAAGCCGTTGAAGACACCCCGAACCGCGAAGGGCGCGATACAAGCGAACATGTCGAAAGCGACTATCTGCGGCGCGCTACGCGCACCATCCTGACCACCGTTATCGCCCTCAGTGACGGTCCGCGCCCACCCAGCGAAGTCCATCTGCGTGACCTGGGCAACGGCAGCCGCCGCCTGATCTGGCAGCCGGTGGAGGGTGCAACAGGTTATGTGGTGGCGCTGCGGCGGGCTGGCGATACCTATTATGCACAGCGGTTTCCCGCAGTCGCCGATACCACCGCTTACGATTACGATGGCTTTGTATCGACACGCTACACCAGCCTGGCGGTGGCAGCCATAGACTCGAACGGGATCATGGGGCCGCTTTCACCAGAATACCGCATCCCTTAACGAACCCAGATCGCTGGCAGAAAACGGGAGACAGGCAATGGCTGACCAGGCACAACAGGCAAACGAAATCGAAGTCATCCCCGCAGAGGAGGCACGCCGACGGCTGGAACAGGCAATACGCGAGCGGCTGGGCGATTACTGGGATGATGAGGAGACCGGGTGGTCGGTGGTGGCGCGGCACGACTATATGGCACGCCTCACACGCGGACGCACCAATATGGATTTCTATGTTGACCTGCTGGGTCAGGTCAGCGTCGAAGAAAAAGAGATCAATGCAGGGCAGGAATACGGGCGCATTATGGCGTGGGCGATTCTGCTGGGGTCTGTACTGGTCGCTTTCATTATTGCGCATGTCAGCGGGCTGTTCTGAACCTTGGAGCGCCGCGACCTGTTGAACCTGACGGCACTGCTGGCGGTGTGCCTGCTGGCAGCCCTGCCGGTCATCACGTATCCGCTGGGGCGCGATCAGGGGATGTATGCCAACATCGGCGTGACGATTCTGGAAGGCGGGTTGCCGTTTGTCGATATGTGGGATATCAAACCACCCGCGATCTACTACGTTTACGCCGTCGGCATTGCGATATTTGGGCGCAGCCCTGAAGCGCTGCGCGTGCTTGACCTGGTGGCCGCACCCATCACGATTGCTGCATTGTATGTGCTGGCGCTGCGCCTCACACACGGCAGCAGACGCGCCGCCGTCTTCACTGGGGTGATTTTTACGGTTTTCTACTTCACGGAGACCTTCGCCAGCCTTACACAGAGCGACTCGCTGGTCACGCTGCCGATGACGCTGGCAGTCCTGGCGGCTGTGCAGACGGCGGATTGCCCGCGCGGCAGCCGCCGCGGCCTGCTGTGGGCAGCGCTAACGGGTGCGCTGGCTGCGTCGGTCATCTGGTTCAAGCACTATTACGCGATCTTTGTGCTGGCGCTGGTGCTGCACCATCTCATGGCGCGCCGCGCATTCCCGTGGCGAGAAGCTGCGGCGTTCGCGTTGGGCGGGTTGCCTGTGGGCGCAGTGCCGCTGTGGTATTTCGTCTCGACAGGCATCTATGCAGAGATGATGATCGTGGCGAGCGGCACATCACGCTATAACGCTCAGGCATTCGGCAGTGTTGGTGCGTTTATCGGCCAGATGTGGAACTACATTCAGTTTCGTCTGTCCCACTGGGGGGTGCTGCTGGTACTGGCTGTGCTGGGGTTGGCCGCACCAGCAGCCCGCCAGCAGCGCGGCAGTACCGGGTGGCTGCCCGTGCTGTTGTGGTTGGGCGCAGGGTTGATCTTCGTCGTGGTTCAGGGTAAGGGTTTCGATATCCATTGGATTCCAATGCTGCCGCCGCTCGCGCTGCTGGCGGGGCATGGTCTGGACGGGTTGTTTGCAAGGGTCCCCGCAAATCTGCGCCGCCCTGCGCTCGTGCTGGCCATCGTCCTGCTGATACCGATCCTGCTCAAGGATACCTGGCTGCGCGCCTACCCGTACCTGAGTGGCCACATCACGCGCGCAGAGTACTACGGCCTGTTTCAGGGTAATGACGTCAAGCCGCGCGAATCGTGGCAGGTGGCACGCTATCTGGAACGGCGCACTGCCCCTGGCGATACACTGTTTGTGTGGGGGTTTCGCCCGGAAGTCTATTACCTGACCGGGCTGCGACCCGCCACACGGTTCCAGGCACATTTTCCACTGGTCAGCGACTGGTACCCGCGCCAATGGCGTCAGGAAGCGGTCGATACGCTGTGGGCGGCGATGCCGCCTTACGTTGTGATTCTGCAGGCCGACTGGATGCCCTGGGTCACTGGCAAGACCGATGACTCGCATACGCTGCTTGTGCAGTATACTGAGTTGGATAACTGGCTCAATGCCAATTATGAGCGCGATACCGTAATTGGTGACTTCCTCATCTGGAGACGAAAACCGTCATGATTAACCAACCCGGCTTTCTTGGAACTGGGGCTTCGCTTGCGTCTGACGTCACACTGCTCATGTATCTGCTGGTGCTGGCTCCTGCCATGCTGCTCGGCTTCGTCTTTGCCCGGCGCAGAATGTATGTACCGCATCACAGGCTCATCATGACACTTGTCGTTCTTTTGAACTGGGTCTTCATCGTGGGTTTGATGTTTGGCTCATATGCGGGCGGAGTCGCCCCATATCTGGCGAGCAGTCCGGGTGATCCGGTGATTGTACTGCCCACCATCCATCTGCTTACCGGCGCTGTCGCGCAGGGTCTGGCGACGTACCTGGCGCTGCGCATGTGGTTTGAGAAGCGATTACCCCAGTGGATCATGGTCAGGAACATTAAGCGCTATATGCGGCTGACCCTGGCCTTGTGGCTGATCACAATCGCACTGGGGGTAACCACCTACGCCACCTGGTACGTTCGGCCAGTGCGCGCCGAAAACGCGCTGCCGCCGGCTGCCACGCCGGATGTGCGGGGAACGGCGGAAGCACAGCCGGTAGAAACCCAGGAAACGGGATTCCCTGATCCTGCCAGCACAGACGACGCGAGTCCACAGGCGCAGGAAACCCCGGAAGCGCTGTCGGATACAGGCGAAGGCACAACAACTACGCCGCGCCTTGTGCGCACGCCGGAAGTCACGCCGGAAACCCTGCCCGATATCGTCCGCACGCCGGAAGTCACGCCTGATCCCGACGAAGGCGGCGCAGACGCCGATGATGATGAAAGCGGGCAGGGTCGGGGGCGCGGACGCGGGGGTGACGACAACGAAGATGACAACTAG
>CAZQIJ010000429.1:0-4233 GCA_964592955.1 uncultured Anaerolineaceae bacterium | reverse complement strand
AGGAGGCCCTGGCCATCGGCGCGGCCATGACCGTCATCGCCACCAACACCGCGCCGCACCCATCGCCAGAGGATCCCACGCGCCAGGCCGGGGTAGGCGGCGGCAGGCTGCACCGGCGCGCCGTTGAAGTCGCGGCGCTGCTGCAAGAAAACAGCGCAGGCGCGCCCGTAAACGTGATCGGCTGCGGCGGCGTCATCCACGCGGCAGCCTATGAGGACTTCGCCCGTCACGGCGTGCGCGCCGTCCAGATCTATTCTGGGCTGGTGTATGGCGGGCCGCTGCTCCCGGCCAAAATCACGGCGGAAATCCGCGCCGCCCGGCCCCGCGCATAGCCCCGGATCGCGTCACACCGTCACCGGCGCGCCCTCCAGCAGGCGGCGGATTTCCGCCACCGAATCGCTGGAGTCGCGCAGCGGGTTAGGATAGGTGGAGTCGATGCCATCCAGCATCCCGGCGTGATAGCGGATGGTGGCTTCAGGGTCCTTAAGCACATGCCCGGTGAGGATCCCGACGACGCTTTCGCCGCGCCGGATCACGCCGCCCTGCGTCAGCTTGCGCACCCCGGCCAGCGAACAGGCAGACGCGGGTTCGCAGCCGATGCCGGTGCGGTCGATGAGCGCTTTGGCGTCCATAATTTCCTGGTCGGTCACCTGCTCCACCACGCCATCGGTCGCCCTGATGGCGCGCACCGCCTTCGGATAATTCACCGGGTTGCCGATCTTGATGGCGGTGGCGATGGTTTCGGCGTGCATGGGTTCCAGCGTGTCGAAATCCCGCAGCGACGCCCGGTACAGCGGGGACGCGCCCTCTGCCTGGATGATCGCCAGGCGCGGGATGCGGTCGATGAAGCCCAGCGCGTGCAGTTCGCTCAGCGCTTTGCCAAAGGCAGACGAATTGCCCAGGTTGCCGCCAGGGCACACGATCCAATCCGGGGCCTGCCAGCGAAGCTGCTGCATCGCCTCAATGATGATGGTCTTCTGCCCTTCCAGCCGGAACGGGTTCACCGAGTTCAGCACGTAGATTCCGAGTTCGGCAGAAACTTCGCGCACCAGTTCCAGGTTTTTGTCGAAGTCTGCATCGATGCGGATGGCGGTCGCGCCATAGGCCACCGCCTGCGCCAGCTTGCCCATCGCAATCTGCTGGTTCTGGAAGAAGATGATGCCCTCGATGCCGGCCCAGGCCGCATAAGCCGCCAGCGATGCAGACGTGTTGCCGGTGGAGGCGCAGGCCACACGCCGCACCCCCAGCGCGCGCGCCTGCGTGACGCCGCCCGTCATGCCGCGATCCTTAAACGAGCCGGTGGGATTTTCGCCCTCATGCTTCAGGTACAGCGTATCTACGCCGGCCCACGCCGCCAGACCCGGCACGTGATACAGGTTGGTGTTGCCCTCTGGACGGCTGACGATGTGAGCCGGGTCCACGCCCGGATAAACCAGCTCCTTATAGCGCCATACGCCGCTGTTATAGGGGGCGTCCAGCGTGCCCAGGCGGGAGTCAAACAGGGTGCGCGACACGCTGGCGGGAAAGCTGTGGACGACATCGAGCAGCCCGCCGCACGCCGCGCAGGTGTAATGAATTTCGCTGACCGGGTACTGCGCGCCGCACGCCATGCATTGTAAGATGCTCACGGGGGTTTCCTTTAGGTTTGGGTTCATTTGGGTTAGCAGCATCGTAATTCGGCTGCGCGTGTGGCTCTGTGTTATGATTGTGGGATGAAGGAGCGTTGAGTACCACACAACAGACCAAGGATAACATGTTCTATGTCAATTGCCACAGCTTTCGCGCCAGCCAGTATGGGGAATGTGGGCGTCGGATTCGATGTGCTGGGACTGGCGTTTCGGGAACCGGGGGACACCGTGACGGCGGAATTCTGCGACGCGCCCGGCGTGGAGATTGCGGCCATCAGCGGTGATGGCGGCCAGTTGTCGTATGACCCGGTGAAGAACACCGCAGCGGTTGCGGCGGCGGCGGTGCTGGACTGCGTGGGCGACGCGCGCGGCGTGCGCCTCACGCTCCACAAGGGGCTGCCGCTGGCCAGCGGCCTGGGCAGCAGCGCGGCCAGCGCGGTGGCCGGGGCGTTTGCCGTCAATGCGCTGCTCGGTAATCCACTGGCGCGGCGCGACCTGCTGCCAGCCTGCCTGGCCGGAGAAGCCGCCGTCAGCGGCTACCATGCAGATAACGTCGCCCCCAGCCTGCTGGGGGGAATCACGCTCATCGTGGCCAATGACGACATCCGCATGCTGCCGGTGCCAGCAAACCTGCATTTCGCGCTCGTCACGCCAGATATCGCCGTCCCGACGGCAGCGGCGCGGGCCGTGCTGCCGCCCACCGTGCCGCTGAAGACGCTGGTCGCGCAGACTGCCGCTGTGGCCGAGCTGGTGGATGCGCTCTACCGCGCCGACGTGCAGGCGGTGGCGGTGGCCATGGAGAAAGATATCGTCATCGAACCCGCGCGCCAGAACCTGATGCCCCACATGCTGGAAGTCCGCGCAGCAGCGCACGCCGCCGGGGCCATGAGCATGGTCATCAGCGGGGCCGGGCCCACGCTGTGCGCGGTGTGCGATTCGCTGTCAGTGGCAGAAACCGTCGCGGCGGCGATGGGCGCAATCTATGCAGAACACAACATTCGCTGTGCCACACGCGCCACCACCGTCTGCCGGGACGGTGCGCGGCTGGTTACGGGCGGTTGAGCTTACGCATGGAGGTGGATGAAGCGCTCGCGCTGCCCGCCCAGTATCATGGCTTCCCCCTGGATGTCACCGGCCTGGTGCAGTACAGCCTGCTGGATGACCGCCCCGCACTGCTGCTCGCGGATTTCAGCGATCCGGCGCGCGCGCTGGTGGTGGAGATGAGCGACGACTGGTTTCAGTGCGCGGTCGAACACCTGCACTATTTCGAGGTGGGCGCGTTCGCCTACCAGTTTCCGGCGCTGCTGCGCGGCACCCTCAAACCCGGCGGGGTGCTGGCACACGTCAGCACGCTGAGCCACATGGTGGACTATCACCCGCGCTTGCAGATGCTCTGCGGTCACCAGGACTACCGTTATGAGGCGCGCACCGTGTTCAGCCAGGGACGCAGCCAGGTGATCACGGCGTTCTATTTCGACCTGATGCCGCAGCCCCCCACCGAGAAAGCGCCGCGTCTTCCTGGCAGGCGCGTGCAGCGCCTCGAAGCGCTGGATGGCGCGTGGGTCACGCTGCGCGGGCGGCTGCGGCGCGTGGCAGAGGATTACGAGGACGAAAGAAGCCTATTCATGCTGCTGCCAGGCAGCGCGCGGCTCAGCGCTGGCGGGACGGGGGGCGCGCGCTTCGTCCTGGAAAGCGAGGCGCTGCGCGAGGTGCTCAATCAGTACGTCACCTACGAGGCCCCGGCTGGCTATCCGCAGGGGTTGGCCGTTTCTGGCCAGGTGCGCATCGCGCCAGAGTATCCCCCACCGCTTCAGGTGCGGCTGGCGCACATCTACCGCGCGGTGGTCACGCGCGTAAACACCTACTGAACCCGCCCTGGCCAGCGGCATTGTGCGGCGCGCCACACGGGGCCAGCGCCCGGCTGACCCGCCGCACAGCCAGGCGTTTCAGCCCTGGGCGGGATAGGCACGCAGCGCGCCGCTGGCCAGCAGCCCATAAACCGCGCGCCAGGCCTCGGCGGTTTCGGGCGTCCAGTCTGCGCCCAGTTTCTGTTCCAGCGTCCACAGCAGCGCCGCCCCCAGCGCGTCATAATCCGCCGCGCCGACCCCGTACCCCACATGACGCCCACCCAGCGCCAGCAGCGCGTTATCCAGCGCGGCGGGGTTATCCAGTGAGGCCACAGTCACCGTAATCATCTGCATCAGCTTCATCCCCTGCGCGCTCAGTGCGCTGCTGAACAGCGCGCGGTATTGCGGGTTGACCTCAAACAGCCGGTCATAGAACGTCTGCGCGATGTCGGCTGCCTGCCGTTCGACCTCTTTAAAGGTGCTGCGTACCCGTTGTTTCTGCTCGTCCGTCAGTGTCATCGTCACCACTCCTCTGTTGCGCCACCCCTGTTATAGCGTGTTTGCGGGGTCTTGTCCACGCCGCCACGTGTCGGCGTGACCGGCGGAGGGTGGTCGCCCAGGGTGATTGTCCTGGCGGCGCAAATGCGGTACCGTTAAATGCGCTGCGGGTTGGCACACTGGCATAGCGGGGACAAAGCGGGGACGTAACTGCTCAGGCTGCTTACCCCCAGCAAGGGACTTCGCCCCTTGCAACCCCA
>CAZQIJ010000428.1:0-4255 GCA_964592955.1 uncultured Anaerolineaceae bacterium | reverse complement strand
CTGCACGACCAGATTCGGCAACGGATCGAGAGTGCGCTGCTGCTGCTGGTGGAACCACCACCCCTGCACGGTCGGCAGCCCGGTATGAATGGAGATGCGGCTGCCCCAGGTATAGGTCGTTTTGGGCATGGCTTCGATGATAACTGGCGTCCCTTTCACGTTCTCCTGCAGCCAGGCGATGGTGGCCGCTTCTGCCGCCATATCGATCCGCTCGCCATTGTCATAGTAGGTGGCGCTGGCGATAAAGTCGTCACCGTCCAACGTCAGCGGCATATCGCTGCCCACCAGGCGATACTGTGACTTGGCGCGGGTGGCCAGAATGGGGTACAGCGCGGCTACAAACAGCAGCAGCGCAGCAATCGCATACCAGGAAGCGCGCAGGCGCAAACGCCAGCGGTCAGAGGCGTCTACGAGCCACGCCACCCCCGCGCCGCAGGCCACACTGAGCATCAGCCACACCTGAAGGTAAAACTTGAACACCATGTTCTGGCGTCCGATGTCGCCTTCCAGGACGACCACCTCAACCCCCAGCGTAATGGCCAGCGACAGCCCAAACAGCACCAGCACGAACTGCATCGGCACAGATTGGCCGGGGCGGAAGAACAGAATGGCGATCCACAGCACCAGCGGCAGCACCACCAGCGCCACCTGGTAGGTGCGCGTGGCGGCGAAGACCGAGGCCACCAGCACCAGCACCACCGCGATGAAACCCATCAGCAGCAGCGGGAGCTTGCCCTGAAGCGCACGCATTCGGGCGGAGCGCATCCAGCGGGCGGTTTCCCACACCAGCAGCGAAAAGATCACGAACAGGAACACACCGTGAATGGTGAAGTAGGCCCACAGCGGGGTACGGTTATCCTGGTACAGGCGCAGCGACGTGTAGGCACTGCCGAACCATGCCGTAAACGGCAGCGCCGCCGCCGCCGTGATGATGAGGAAGGCGCTCATCCGCGCCACAAGGCTCAGCAGCGACGCGCGCGAGAGCGTGCGCCAGCTCAGCCACCAGGCGAAGCCCAAACCCAGCACGCTCAGCATCATGAACGTGGGATAATCCCAGGTGTTGGTGGGGCGCGTCATGCCTACGGCCACCGCCCCCAGGAAGAGCGCCAGCCAGCGCCCCCACCAGCGGCGCTGTTCGCGCCCGGCCAACAGCACCTCGTTGAACACAAACGCCACGATGAACAGCATCAGCGCAAACGCGATCATGTGCGCGTGCAGATCGCCATACAGGAACGTGAAATAGGGCATCTCTGCGATGGCATTGCCGCCGCTGACGGGGGCCTCCGTCAGAATGCGTGTGGGCATCCAGAACCAGCGGTCTGTGCCAATGGGCAGCGGGTTACCCGCTGCAAACTGGCCGAAGCCGCCCAGCACACTCCCCCACAGATCAGCCGCGTTAGACAGTTCATAGCGCACGCGGTCTCCGAGGGAATTGGCCTGGGCGCGGGCGAAAATTTCGCTCAGGGCGCTGTCGGTGGGCTGCACGCCGTTGGCAGCAACATACTCGTCGATCAGGAAATCGGCCATGCTGTTGGTCATGTCATCGTAACCACCCATTTTCGCCAGGCCGCTGACGAACACGCGCGGTGTGTCCAGGTTGCCCAGCACCACCGCCATCAGCAGCGCCGCGATCCCTGCCACATACGGGTTACCCAGGCGACGCGGCCTGCCGTTACGAACGTTAACGACCAGCGCGTTCACGATGCTGAACGCCCCCGAAAACGCCGCGATTCCGGTCATGGCAAACAGCATGGGGATGATCAGGTTATAGGCCAGCGATGGCACCACGCCCAGCATGAGGGTGGGCACTGCCACGATGACGAAGCCGTAGTAGTAGTAATTGAGGTAACCGCCCGCGTGCCAGGGATCGATGGGCGGGAAGATGGTGCTGCGCAGCACGCCGTTGAAATAGGCGAAATCCATCGGCTTCTCGCCGCCGAAACCGGTTGTCCACAGGTCTGGGTTGGCAAGGCGCACGAAGATGAACGCGATAAACAGCAGCAGAGTCAGGACCTCGGTAAAGGCCAGCAGCCGCCAGCGCTCGCGCAGGAACGGCACAAAACGCCGCCGCATGGCAAACGCCAGCCCCAGGCTGATCACCGTGAGCACTGCCGCCAGCATACGCAGCCCCTCTGGCGACCACGCCGCAACGCGCAGCGTCGCCAGCACCCAGGCAATCCAGCTTAGCAGGAACATGCCCAGGAATTTCGAGATCGCATAACCGCGATCCGCCAACCCTGGGAACGCCGCGAACAACAGCGGGAATCCGATTACCCCAAACAGCAGCATAACGCCATACCAGCCGATGACGGCCACCACCTGGTTCGTATTGAGCGCGCTGTCGCGGTCGAAACGCGCTGACCAGGTGCCGTTGCTGTACTGGATGTCGCGCATGTCATCGGTAAACTTCAGCGCGGTGGGGGCGGCAGAGGCTGTACCCGGTGCCCACGACGCGATGCTGGCAATCGTCGGATCACTGGGGGGGGGATTCGTATCCTCATATGGGTTGATGTTGTAGGTGCGCATCTCGTTGATGGGCACGCTGTAGAGGATGCGCTCCACCGTTTGCGGCGAGAACGACTCCGACTTGCGGAAAACGAACACCGCCGGGTGATCGTAAACGTGGAAGGCTTCTTCGGGTTCCAGTTCGTTTAACCAGCGCGGCGCGTCATAGGTGGGCAGGTACTGGTCGGAGATGCGCAGCGGCCCCAGTTCAAATGTCTCCTGAAACAGCACCTCGACCTCGAAGCCCAGTTCACCGCTGAACAGCGCGTCGAAGAAGCGCGTCGTCATCGGCCAGCGCAGCGGAATCCGCGTGTTGGAGTCGTAGCGCCGGTTGGTGCCGATGATGATGTAATCGGTACGCTGAAGGATATCGACGATCTGCTCGCGCTTGTCCAGCTCGGTGTCCGCGCGATAGGTATCCAGTGAGTACTGCCCGATCAGGCTGTCCCAGGGGGTACGCGCGCGGCAGTCCAGCGGCGAGACAAGCCCCGGCGGGGGGTTATCCGCCAGCGTGGTACCCACCGGCATCTGGCAGACCTTGGCCGGGATTGCTTCATCCCACGCCAGGTCGTGCGTCATCAGCGTTCCGGCGGTATAAAGCACATCCCCGCTGACGACTTCCGCCGTAAAGGTATAGCTTTCGCCCTGCTCCACCCGTACCGGGGCAGCCAGCGGAATCGTGAGACTGCCGCCCAGAGGGGTCTGCGGCCCTGGCGCGAACGTGTCTGTCACGAAGGCTTCTGCCAGGGTGGTGCCGCCGCTGGCAGCAATGCGCACACGCAGAGTCGTGCTGGCAGGGCTGGCAGCGGTCGCCATAATGCGCGGCGCATACACAGCATCGATGACACCGCTTTCTGGCGCTGTGAAGGTGAACGTGGTCGGCTGGCCTGGGTTATGCACCGTGATGTCGTTCAGGTTCGGATCCTGCGTCAGTTGCGCGTTATTGAAGAACGCAATCGGAATCACGGTGCCGGTGGCTGGCGTGCTGGTGGCGTTGGGGTGTATCCCCACGCTGGCCAGGCTGCCGACCGTCAGCGCCGGGCCAGCGCGCAGGTCCAGCGCCAGTTCCAGGGGCTGACCAGCCTCAACACTCAGCGGCGTGGTGAGCACAAACGTGACAGGTGCCCCCGCGGCCAACGCCGCTTCAATGGTAACGGTGCTCAGCGATGGGCCGCCCGGCCTCCCAAGGTTCAGGCTCAGCGTGTAGCGGCCTGGTTCGGCCACCAGCGCGCCGATACTGCGAAGCTGCACTGTGCGGATAAACCCGGAGTGCTGCGGGATGAAGGTCGTCCTCAGCGCGCTGCCCGGTTCCAGCAGCAGGGCTTGTCCGGTCTCGCTGAACATCACGGCCTGGGGTTCGGGGATGGTGGACGATTCCCCCACATAGAGCGCAAAATCGCCCGGCAGGTTTTCCCACAGCCAGTGCGAGGCCTGCACAAAGGTGGCCTGACTGCGATAGATGTTGGTGAACATGGCAGCCCACAGCAGCGTAAACAGCGGCACGCCCACCAGCAGCACACGCCCCACCAGCGGCCTCAGCGCGAACCGTCTGCGGGGCACCGCGCGCGCCAGTTCCAGCAGCGCCCAGGCTGCCAGCGCCGCCAGCGCCGGATACAGCGCCACATAATAGCGCATAGACATCACGAAATTGCCGCCGAACAGCACAAAGTAGATCACGATCCCCAGAAACAGCGGCAGCGTGCTGAGGGTGTTTGCGCGCGCGCGCAGCAGCCGCCAGCCAGACCACACC
>CAZQIJ010000427.1:0-4267 GCA_964592955.1 uncultured Anaerolineaceae bacterium | reverse complement strand
AGGCGTATGACGACGAGGCCGCGCCGCTGGACGAAGATTATCTGCGCGCCATGCGCTTTGGGATGCCGCCCAACGGTGGCTTCGGGATGGGGGTTGACCGCCTGACGATGCTCCTCACCGCCCAGCGCACGATCCGCGATGTGCTGCTTTACCCGCATCTGCGCGATGAAAAATAGCCCTCACGAAAGCCTGTTCGTGCCAGATGCGAACAGGCTTATTTTTTGCCAGGCGGCGCACACCGCGCGCCACTTGTGCGAATTTTACCCTTCTCAGCGCCTGCGCTTTTCGCTATAATCATCCATCCTCAATCGAACTGACGTTCTGTTAGTGAACGGAGGCACGATGCACAACGCATTTCAACTCGTCTCGGAATACCATCCGACCGGTGACCAGCCCAGAGCCATCGCGCAGTTGGTGGATGGCATCAACAAGGGCCTGCGCCACCAGATTCTGCTGGGCGCAACGGGCACAGGCAAGACGTTCACCATTGCAAACACGATTCAGCAGACGCAGAAGCCGACCCTGGTACTGGCGCACAACAAGACGCTCGCTGCGCAGCTTTACGCGGAGTTCAAGGAGTTCTTCCCACGTAACGCCGTCGAGTATTACGTCAGTTACTATGACTACTACCAGCCGGAGTCGTATGTGCCGCGCCATGATCTTTACATCGAGAAACAGACGGAGATCAACGAGCAGATCGAGCGTCTGCGGATCGCGGCTAAGGCTGCTGTGCTTTCGCGCCGCGATGTCATCATTGTCGCGTCTGTGTCGTGCATCTACAGCACGGGCGATCCTGAAACCTGGGGCAAGTCGATTCTTGAACTGCGCGTGGGCGACACCATGCGCCGGGACGCGATTCTGCGCCGTCTCGTTCAGCTTCAGTATGAGCGTAACGACATGGATCTGGCACCTGGGGCGTTCCGCGTGCGCGGCGACACCCTGGAGATCTTCCCGATGTACGAAGAGGCGGCTTACCGCATCATCATGTTTGATGACGACATCGAACGGGTGACGCGCTTCGACCCGCTGACGGGCGAGCTGCTGACCGATCAGCCGGTGGTGGTTGTGTTCCCGGCCACGCAGTTCCTGGCGGATCAGGACAAGCTGCGCCAGGCGCTGCACGATATTGAGCAGGAACTGGATGAACGCGTGGCGTTCTTTCAGAAAGAGGGTAAGGTGGTGGAGGCGCAGCGCCTGCAGCAGCGCACGCGCTATGACCTCGAGATGCTGCGCGAGGTGGGGTTTACATCTGGCATCGAGAATTATTCGCGCCAGCTAGAGCAGCGCCCGGCGGGCAGCCCACCGCACTCGCTGCTGGATTACTTCCCGAACGATTACCTGCTGGTGATCGACGAGAGCCACATGACGATTCCGCAGGTGCGCGGCATGTACAATGGCGACCAAGCGCGCAAAGGGACGCTGGTGGATTACGGCTTTCGTTTGCCGAGCGCAATGGACAACCGCCCGCTGAAGTTTGACGAGTTTGAAGAACGCATCAGCTCGGTCGTCTATACGACGGCAACACCCGGCCCTTATGAACGCGGGATCGCGCAGGCGGTGGTGCAGCAGATCATCCGGCCCACCGGCATCCTCGACCCGCAGGTCGTTGTGCGCCCGGTAGAAGGGCAGATCGACAACCTGCTGCAGGAGGTCGCGGCGCGGGTGAAACGCGGGCAGCGCGCGCTGATCACGACCCTGACACAGCGCATGTCTGAGGAGTTGGCGGGGTACCTGAACGAGATCGGCATTAAGGCACATTATCTGCATGCAGAGATCGACACGCTGGAACGTGTTGAAATCCTGCGTGATCTGCGCCTGGGGATCTATGACGCGATTGTAGGGATCAACCTGCTGCGCGAAGGCATCGACCTGCCTGAGGTGTCGCTGGTGGCGATTCTGGACGCGGACAAGGAAGGTTTCCTGCGTTCAGAGTCCGCGCTGATCCAGACGATAGGGCGCGCGGCGCGTCACATCGAGGGTCAGGTGATCCTGTATGCAAACCGGATGACGGATTCGATGCAGCGCGCCATAGACGAAACCGAACGCCGCCGCCAGATTCAGCACGCGCACAATGAGGCGCACGGAATCATCCCGGCCAGCATCGTCAAGCAGGTGCGCGACCTCACCGACCGCGTGAAGGCACAGCTTGCCGAAGAAGAAGGCCGCGCACCAGAAGCGCCGGTGGATTACAGCCAGCTTTCCAGAAACGCGCTGAACAAGCTCATCAAGGGGCTTGAGAAAGAGATGAAGGCGGCAGCGCAGGCGCTGGAATTTGAGAAAGCGGCAGCGCTGCGCGACCAGTTATTTGAACTGCGGGGCTTTATGGCGGAGCAGGAAGCGGTTGGCGACCTCGTAAAGCTCGGATCCTAAGTACAGACAGATAACTCCTGTAGGATGTTCTGCGTCAATTTACTTGACGCCACCCAACACTTTTTCTGTGGTTGTACTTCGTAGGGGCGGTTCGTGAACCGCCCGTTCGGGATCTGCCCGCCAGATCGGGTAGCGCGCGCTGCGCCCCTGCGTCATGCGCCGCTCAGATGAATCCTGTCGGCGTACTGGGGCAGAAAAGCCGGGGAGAGATGGCTCTCCCCGGCAGGCATTAACGCCAGTGGCTTAGCGGCAGGCCCGCAACCGGGGACTGGAACGTCAGCAGGTGCGGCATGGCCAGCGAACCCATGTAGACGGTCCTGAGGTCATCGCCAGCGAACGTGACGCTGGTGGGGAATTGCAGACGCGGCCCCAGGCAGGCATACATATCTTCGGGGGTCAGCGCGCCGGCTTCGACCTTCTCCTGTGCGCCTGCCAGCGCGGGTTCAAGCGGGTCTTCAAAGACGGTATGCGCATCACCATCCGGCGTGATAATGACCAAACCGTTGCGCAGAACGGTCGTCACCCACACGTTCCCTTCGCTGTCTAAAGCGAAACCATCCACATAGGCCCCGAAACCCAGATCTTCCGGCCCGAACACCTCGGCGTCGCCCAGCGTGCCGTCCGCGTTCACCGGGAAGCGCAGCATGCGCTTCATCATCGTCTCTGCGGCATAGAGGTATTTTTCGTCCTTATCAAAGCGGATTTCGTTGGTGAAGTAGATGCCGTCCTTCATCACGTGCGCGCCGCTGCTGTCGATGCGCAGGATGTAGCCATCCGGGCGGGGGCTGGAGGCCGCCGGGAACCAGGGCAGCGACCGGGTGGAGACAGAAACCCAGAGGCGGTCTTTGCTATCCACAAACACGAAATTGACCGAACCGAGGGGTTCGCCGTTGAGGCTGTCCAGCACCACTTCCGCGGTACCGTCCGGGCGAATGCACATCACCTTGCCTTCACTGATGTCGGCAAAAACGAGGGTGCCATCGGCATGCATGGCCAGCCCGTTGACCTCACCGGCGGGAGCGGGTAGCAACTGCATGGTGCCGTCTGGGGTGCGGCGCTGAACACCACCGCGACTGTCAGAAATATAGAGGGTGCCATCCTTCAGCGCGAGTACACTTTCCGGGCGGCTGAGATCCGCGCCGAAAAATTGCAGTTCATCGAGCGTAAGACGAAAATCCTGGATGGTGGACATGAGAGGCTCCTCGGTAGACTATGCTTGCAAGAAGTACAGGCACAGGGGACAGGTTATGGCGTCCCCTGTGTTTGCTGCTGGGAAACATTCAGCCTGGGGCAAACGCTAGCCCGCGCCTTCGGCGTCGCGTTCTTTCTGTACCAGTACCCGCCGCAGAATTTTGCCAGACGCGGATTTTGGCACCTGGGGGATGAACTCCACGCGGCGGATCTTCTTGTGTGGTGCCACGCGCTCCGCCACAAACGCCATGACTTCGTCTGCCGTCAGGTTATGATTCGGCTTGAGCACCACGAACGCCTTCGGGATTTCGCCAGCTTCTTCGTCGTGTACGCCGATCACCGCGACATCTGCGATAGACTCGTGCTGAAGCAGCACGCCTTCCAGTTCGGCGGGGGCAACCTGCATCCCCTTGTATTTGATCAGTTCCTTCAGGCGGTCTACCACGAACATATAGCCGTCGTCGTCCACGTAGCCAATGTCGCCGGTATGCAGCCAGCCTTCACTGTCCAGCATGTTGGCGGTCGCGCCGGGGTTATTCAGATACCCCTTCATCACCTGCGGACCCCTGATCCAGATTTCGCCTTCCTGACCGGCGGCGAGGTCCTGTCGGGTGCCGATGTCCACGATCCGAACTTCGGTGTTCGGCAGCGCCGGTCCCACCGCCCCGACCTTCACCTTCGCCGGATCGTTCGGGGTGGCGTGGGT
>CAZQIJ010000426.1:0-4274 GCA_964592955.1 uncultured Anaerolineaceae bacterium | reverse complement strand
ATCTTGCGGCGCTCTCGCTGGGTGGAAACCAGTATCTGCCGCCAATTCTGGAGTTCTTTTACGGTTCACAAGGGTTAGGTGTGCGCACGTCCAGCCCGCTTACGATCAACGTCGATGAGCTTACCCAGTACACCCTGGATACCGTGAAGGGTGGCGGGGGGGGTGGCGGTGATGGTGGTGGTCCGCTGACGGTGCGCGAGGACTTCCCCGATACCGCCTTCTGGAACCCGGTACTCGTCACCGATGCGAACGGGACTGCCACCTTTGAGGTTACCCTCCCGGATAACCTGACCACGTGGCGTTTGCGTGCGTTCGCAGTTACACGTGGGGAAACGCTGCTTGTCGGGTACGACACCTTCGACCTGACCAGCACAAAACCGCTGCTCGTTCGCCCTGTGGCACCGCGTTTCTTCGTTGTGGGTGATGAGGCTCAGCTTGGCGCGGTGATCAACAATCGCGGGACGGAATCCCTCACGGTTGATGTCACGCTCGAAGGGCGTGGCATAACGCTAGCAGATGCTCCTACGCAGACGGTCGAAGTCCCTGCGGGGGAGAGTGTGCGTGTCAGTTGGAACGCCAGCGTCCAGGATGTTGAGTCGGTTGAACTCATCTTCTCGGCGGTGAGCGGCAGCCTCAGCGATGCGACCCGCCCACAGTTCGGCGTGGGGCCGGATCGTGTGCTGCCCGTCTATCGCTACGAAACACCCGATACGGTGGGCACCAGCGGGCTGATTCGTGGCGCGGGGGCACGAACTGAAGGCATTGCGCTGCCACAGCGTTTGGCGGTGCGGGATGGCGACCTGACCATAACCCTTAACCCGTCTTTGGGTGCGACAACGCTGGAGGCGCTGGACGCACTGGAGGCGGAACCCAATGCCAGCATCGAGACCACGTCCAGCCGCCTGCTGGCAAATCTCTACACTTACCGGGCGCTGCAGGCGTTTGGGATGGTGGACGAAGTGCTGTTTGACCAGATCAACCGCGAAATCAACTTCGGGCTGCAGCAGCTTTACGCCGCGCAGAAATATGACGGCAGTTGGGGGTGGTACCTGAGCGGCGAAAGCAACGCGCTGGTGACTGCTTATGCTTTGCTGGCGCTGTCTGAAGCGCGCGAGCAGGGCTTCGCAGTCAGCGATTACAACATCTCGACCGCCGTCACGTATCTTCAGAATCAGCTACCTTCCATTACGCAGTCCACACCATTCTGGGTGCTGAACCGTCAGGCATTCATGCTCTACGCACTCAGCGAAGCCGGTGCGCCAGATAACGCCCGCATGGCGACACTGTTTGAGGATAGGGGCCGCATGCACCGCTATGCGCAGGCGCTGCTGACCCTGGCCTTCATCAACAGCGGCGACACAGGGCGCGTTGATGTGCTGGTGAACGATCTCCTGGCGCAGGCCATCACCAGCGCCAACGGCGTACACTGGGAAGAAACCGAGCGCGATCCCTACAACTGGAATACAGATACCCGCACGACGGCGATCATCCTTGAAGCGCTGGTACGCACACGCCCGCAGTTGGAACTGCTGCCCAACGTGGTGCGCTGGCTGGTGAGCGTGCGCACGGCAGATGCCTGGGAAACCACGCAGGAAACTGCCTGGTCGGTACTGGCGTTGGGCGACTGGATGCAGCAGACCGGTGAGCTTACCGCAAACTACACCTATCAGGCCACGCTGAATGACGAGCCTCTGCTGCAGGCCAATGTCACCCCGGAAACCGCGCTGCAAAGCCAGCAAACAACAGTAGACACAGCCGATCTGCTGGCAGATACGGTCAACAGCCTGATGCTCACACGGTCTGAAGGCGGCGGCGCATTATACTATACCGCTTACCTGCGCAGCTTCCTGCCGGTGCCAGACGTGGAAGCGCGCAGCAATGGTCTCGTCGTTGCCCGCGTCTATACCCTGCCTGGCAGCGATGTGCCGATCACAGAAGCGCAGATCGGGCAGGAGGTGCAGGTCACTGTCACGCTCATTGCTCCCAATGATGTGCATTACGTGGTGGTTGAGGACCCGATCCCTGCCGGGGTTGAAGGAATCAATCCGACGTTGGCCACCAGCGCTCAGCTTGGCACCGTGACAGACTTCCAGCGCGAAGGTCAGGACGAAATCGGGTGGGGTGCATGGTGGTTTGCCAACATCAGCTATGAGGATGAACAGGTGGTGCTGAATGCGGATTACCTCCCTGCTGGCACCTATCGCTTTGTTTACAGTGTGCGCCCCAGCGTGGCCGGCACATTCAACGTGATGCCTACAACAGCGCGGGAGTTCTACTTCCCCGAAGTCTACGGTCGGGGTGACGGCAGTATCTTCACGGTGCTGCCTCAGTAAGTCTCGCAATTCGCAGTTGACAGGGTGCAGGGTGTGGCGGAATCGTCCACACCCTGCCCACACCGTCTGGGTGTGTTGACGTGTGCCCCTGCTGCTTAAGGTCTGTCAGGCAGCGCTGTCAGCAAAATCCCCATTATCGCTCATTGAACACTGTAGAGCATACGGCACCCGAGATGTCCACTAACCTTGAACTCCGCGATATTCGTAAAGCGCTGGCGCATGAGGACAAAAGCCTTGCCCGCCAGCTCCTGCGCCCGGTACTTGCACACAACCCCACCGCAGATGCGTGGGTGCTGGCGGCTTTTGCCAGCGAAGACGTGCAGCATGCTGAGGCCTGCCTGAAGCGTGCGCTGGAACTTGACCCCCTCCATACCGATGGCAACCGTCTTCTGGTCATGCTTCACCATAACCGTCCGCTGGATTTCGCGTCTATGATGCGGGTTACGCGCGCCCGCGAGAAACGCAAGGCGCAGATGATGGAGCGCGCCCCGGAAATCAAAACATTTAAGGCGGCACAGGGCCATACCCGTGCGACCAACTGGGGGGCGATTATCACCCTTATGATCCTCCTGATGGGTGCGTGTACGGCCGGGTTCGCCCTGAATGCCACCGGCGTTACAAGCGGATTTATCGGTTTCATTACCCGGCTCACCGGTGGCCCGGCACCGGTCACAGAAATCGGGGGTGTTCGTATTCAGGATCTCGCTTATCCGATCACAGATGTGCCCGTGTCTGCCAGCAGCGCAATCGGCACAACCACCTTCGACCTTGTGGATCACGGCTACGTCCAGGAGTACACATTCGAAAGGCATCTTGTACCCTTCATGATCACTGTGCGTTTTCTGGCGCAGGATGCGCGGGATTTTCGGCGCAATATTGCCGTGATCAGTCCGCAGGGATTTGATGTTACAGAAACAGAGTGTGGCGGTTACGAGAACGAACTTGCCGAGGCCCTGCCAGTGGGCACCCCTGGCGAATACCTGGTGTGTTTGCCCACCCAAAGCGGACGTTGGCGCGTGCGGGTGCTGGGGATGGAAGGTGTGAACGTGGGCGCATTCTGGCTGACGGTCCTCGATATCGATGAAGAGACCACCGAGATGCTTAACCCGGCAATGTTCGGGCTGCCTTAGGCGTCCTCCACTGAAACAGAAGAATCCCCTTTGGGGAGGGGATCACAATCGGCTGCCCTGGTTATTGAATGCTGAGCATCACCTTGGATTCGGCACGCCACAGTCCTTCCAGATCGTAGTAGCGCCGCTTTTCCTGCATAAAGGCGTGGATGATCACGTGGCTGTAATCGACCAGCACCCAACCGCTTTCCGGCGTTCCCTCCACAGAATGAGGGAGAATGCCGAATTCGGTTTTTACCGCCTCGCGGATATTTTCCACCAATGCACGGAGTTGGCGATCGCTGTTACCCGTGCAGATCATGAAGAAATCGGCGAGTACCGCCTCTGGTCGCATATCCAGCAGGATAATGTCTTCTGCTTTCTTATCCTCGACCACATTAACTATATATCGGGCCAACGCTAACGAATCCAGACATCGCCTCCTGATCACTTGGGATGTTGTTCTCTTCATTGAATTTTAGCACAGGTTTAACCAAAACGGGGCTGCGGCCATCATTTTCATACAAAGAATCTACCTTGTGCGGGAACAGGAGCAAACCAGTGTATGAAGGCAGGTTCTCGTGGCGCGAACAGGTACCGGGTCGCCCTGGCGCTGCGTTGCCCGTGATGGCAGCGCTACAACAGGCTTTTTTGCGAAGGACGACAACCAAAACGGATAAGGCTGTTCCAGACGAAAAACAAAAACGCGCCGACGGATTTGGGCGAGCGGGGAGATTGCCCCGCCGCTGCACGTGATTGATGGTTTTCTTGATATAGCCGTAACTGCTCAGGCTACTTACCCCCAGCAAGGGACTTCGCCCCTTGCAACCCC
>CAZQIJ010000425.1:0-4290 GCA_964592955.1 uncultured Anaerolineaceae bacterium | reverse complement strand
GGCAGCGGCGGCGGCGGGCGCGCCGTTGCGCGCCCCTACACCAACGACGCGATGAAATGGCCGCCCACCCTAACGGACCAGGTCCCTCTACCCACTTTAGTGGGTGTACAACCGGCACGCTGCCAGACAGATACTAGCCAGGGGACTTGTTCCCCCGGCACCCCGTCAATCTCCCTTAACCCCCGCACAACACAGCCTTAAAACTTCGGCGTGGGACCTTAAACCACATCTGAATAATTAGGGGTCGCATCTGATCACCCGCGTTCACCACATGTCCATAAGGAGAAAACACCTGTGAAGAGTCGTATGCTGAGTCTTTTTGCGGCGCTGCTGGTTGCTGGCGTCGTCATGGCGCAAGACGCCCCCACCGCCACCGAAGCCCTCACCCTCGAAGTGCTGGGCACGTTCCAGAACGGCGGCTTCGACGAAGGCGCTTCGGAAATCACAGCCTACCATGCAGGCACCCAAACCCTCTACGTCGTCAACGGCGAAAGCGGCGCTATTGATATGCTGAGCATCGCCGACCCCACCAACATCACCCTGAACGGTTCCATCGACCTGGCCCAACTGGGCGAAGGTGCCAACAGCGTGGCCGTCTATGGCGATATCGTGGCGGTGGCCATCGAATCTGACCCGAAGACCGACCCCGGCTTTGTGGGCTTCTTCACCCCCGCTGGCGAATACCTCAACGATGTCGAAGTGGGCGCGCTGCCGGATATGATCACCTTCACGCCAGACGGCACCAAAGCCCTCACCGCCAACGAAGGCGAACCGGATGACGATTACGCCGTCGATCCCGAAGGCTCCGTAAGCATCATCGACCTCAGCGGCGGCGTGGAAGCGGCCACCGTCACCACCCTCGGCTTTGCGGATTTCAACGCGGATGGCAGCCGCGCGGCTGAGCTGCCCGCCGATGTGCGCATCTATGGCCCCGGTGCCACCGTGGCGATGGACCTTGAACCGGAATACATCGCCGTGACCGCAGACGGCGCAACCGCCTTTGTGACGCTGCAGGAAGCCAACGCCGTCGCCGTGATCGATATCGCCGCTGGCACCATCACCGAAATCCGCGCCCTGGGCTTCAAGGATCACAGCGCAGAAGGCAATGCCCTGGATCTGAGCAACGAAGACGGCGCGATTAACATCGCCAACTGGCCGATCTTCGGCATGTACCAGCCAGACGCCATCGATGTGCTGACCGTGGGCGACGCCACCTATTATGTGACCGCCAACGAAGGCGACACCCGCGACTATGACGGGTACAGCGAAGAAGGCGAAATCAGCGAAATCACCCTGGACGAAACCGCCTTCCCCAACGCCGCCGAACTCCAGGCCGAAGATCAGATGGGCAAGGCTGAGCTGACGCTGGCCAATGGCGATACCGACGGCGACGGCGATTACGACGCGCTGTACCTGCCCGGCGCGCGCTCGTTCTCTGTGTGGTCTGCTGCGGACGGCGCGCTGGTGTATGACAGCGGCGACGACTTCGAACAGATTACCGCCGCCGTCTACCCGGACGACTTCAACATCACCAACGACGAAAACAACGCGTTTGACGACCGCAGCGACAACAAAGGCCCGGAACCGGAAGCCATCGAACTGGGCACCGTGGGCGGCGTGACCTATGCGTTCATCGGCCTGGAACGCATCGTCTGTATCATGGTGTACGACATGACCGATCCCACCGCGCCCGTTTTCGTCACCTATGTGAATAACCGCGACTTCAGCGGCGACGCCGAAGCCGGCACCGCTGGCGACCTGGGGCCGGAAGGCGTGTTGTTCATCCCGGCGGCAGACAGCCCCACCGGCGCTGATCTGCTCGTCGTCAGCAACGAGATCAGCGGCACCACCACCGTTTTCGCCATCACGCAGGCCCAGTAGGCGGGCCGCGCTGTGCGCTAGTATGACGACGGGACGGCCTGCACCGCGCGGCGCGTCCCGTCGTGTTTTCTGTGGGGGGCGTGGCAGCGCGCATCCCCGCCTGACCGCGCTTCTTCCCCCCGCTTCCCGCCGCGCGGCCATGCGCGGGCGCAGGGGACGAAAGACCGTTGTGCTCCAGCCCCTCACCCCAGCGCCGAAGGCACGTCCGGTGGAGGGGGTTGGGGTGAATGCCACAGGCGACCCGGTCCGCACGACAGGCCGGGCAGCGACCCGTTTCTATGGCCACCATGACCATGTCCATCCCACACACGCAATCCAGAAAGGGCTTCCCATGAAACGCATCTTCCTGCTCGTCGTACTGCTGCTGCTGGCCAGCGCCGCCAGCGCCCAAACCGAAACCGAAGTTCCCGTCGTCGTGCCGAGTGTCGAAACGGTCGAATCGCCGGGGGACGGGGCCACCGATGCCGAAGTGTGGCTGCACCCCACCAACCTCGCGCTGAGCCTGATCCTCGGCTCGGACGATAACGTGGGCATTGATGTGTATGACCTCTCCGGCCAGCGCCTCAGCACGCTGGAAATCGGCGCTGTGAAATATATCGACGTGCGCTACAACTTCCCCCTGGGGGCGCGCCGCATCAGCCTGATCGCGGCGGCCATGGAAGACCAGAACCTCGTCAACCTCTACACCGTTGACCTGGACACGCGCGAACTTGAACCCGTCGGCGCGGTGCAGACCGGTGTCCCGGTCGCCTCCACCTGCCTCTACCGCAGCCCGCTCACCGAAACCTATTACGTCTTCGCCTCAGACGACAGCGGCAATGTGGAGCAGTATGCGCTCTCTGGCGAAACGCGCGAAATCACATCGCGGCTGGTGCGCAGCATCGGCGTTGGCTCTGAAACCGAAGGCTGCGTAGTGGACGACGAACTGCGCCGCATGTACATCACAGAGCAGACCGTCGGCCTGTGGCGTTACGGCGCGGAACCCGAAACCGGCAGCGACCGTTTCCAGGTGGATCTGCCCGCGCCGCGCGGCAATATCAATACCGAGCTGGAAGGCGTCTCGCTGTACCTGGCCGCAGATCGCACCGGGTACGTGATCGCCCCGGATCAGGAAGACGATACCTATCTGGTGTATGAGCGCGGCGGCGATAACGCTTTCGTCGGGCGCTTCAGCGTGGGCGCGGCAGACAGCATCGACGCGGTTCAGGAAGGGTCCGGCATCGGCGTGATGAACATGCCCCTGGGCGACGCCTTCCCCAACGGCCTCTTCATCACCAACGACGACGTTAACAGCCAGCCCAACGGCAACAATAACTTCAAGTTCGTCCCCTGGGAGGCAGTCGCCGAGCCGCTCGGCCTGGTGGTCGATACCTCCAATGACCCGCGCGACGAAGGCGCGGTGCAGGCCCGCCTGGACGTTATCACCGTGCCAGCGGCGGCAGAAACCACCCCCGTCCCCAGCGGCGTAGACGCGGCAGATGATCCCGCCATCTGGATCCACCCCACAGACCCGGCCCAGAGCACGATCATCGGCACAGATAAAACCGGCGGCCTGGTGGTGTATGCCCTGGATGGCGCGCTGCTGCAGGAAGTCAACATCGGTCGCGTCAACAACGTTGACCTGCGCTACAACTTCCCCTTCGGCGGCGCGGCGGTGGCGCTGGTGACCACCACCAACCGCACCACCAGCACCCTGGATGTGTTTGTGGTCGATAATGACTCGCGCGCGCTGGTGCCGGTGGGATCGTTCCCGTCTGGCGTCGAAGAGGTGTATGGCGTGTGTATGTACGCTTCGGGCACGGCGCACTACGCCTTCGTCAACAGCGCAGATACCGGCGAAGTGGAGCAGTGGCACATCCAGGATAAAGGCGACGGCACCGTGAGCGCCGAAGTCGTGCGTACCTTCGCCGTCGGCTCGCAAACCGAAGGCTGCGTGGTGGATGACGCCAACGCGGTGCTGTATGTGGGCGAAGAGGCAGAAGGCGTGTGGCGCTACAGCGCAGCCCCTGACGGCGGCGACGCCGGTGTGAAATTCGCCACGACTGCGGCGGATGGCGTGCTGACGGCGGACGTGGAAGGCATGGCGCTGTACCTGACCTCAGACGGCGGCGGTTACCTGATCGTCAGCAGCCAGGGCAGCAGCGACTTCGCGGTCTTCGCGCGCGGCGGCGATAACGCCTACATCGGGCGCTTCACCGTCATCGAGGGCGCGGCAGATGCCGTCTCTGGCACCGACGGCCTGGACGTGACCAACTTCCCCCTGGGCGACGCCTTCCCGGAGGGTGTGTTTATCGCGCAGGATGACCTGAACATCGACCCGGACGAAAACCAGAACTTCAAGCTGGTGTCGTGGCGCGATATCGCCGACGCGCTCGGCCTGGTGGTCGATACAACCTTCGACCCGCGCAC
>CAZQIJ010000424.1:0-4292 GCA_964592955.1 uncultured Anaerolineaceae bacterium | reverse complement strand
TAAGCCCGAATTCTGTAAGAATACCCAGCCCAAGTGTGTCTAGGGTTCAAAGAAGCTCACTGCCGGCGCTTGAGCAAGTCATTCAAAAGGTTCAACCATGACTGTGCAACCGAATCAAGAACAAGAAAAGTTGATGTCGTTTGTCCTCAAGGCTCCGGTCAATGAGGAGATTATCGCGATGGACTGCAACGACGGCTGCGAGCAGCTTGCGTATCTTGCAGAGCGCGTCGCCAACGGGGAAGATCTCAGCGCTATCCTGCCTGAACTCGAACAGCACATGTGCTATTGGTCAGACTGCCGCGAGGAGTTCGACGCGCTGGTGGCCATCCTGAAGGCAGAGCACGCGGGCCGCCTGGCAAGAGAGTAAGATCGCGGGTTTTTGCACGTCAGAATAGCATTACGCACAGATTCACGAAAAGGCTGTCACCATGCAGAAAGAAATCAAGAGAGAACGCGTCGTCATCATCGGTTCTGGCCCCGCTGGATTTTCGGCGGCACTCTACACGGCGCGTGCGCAGCTCAAGCCGGTCATCATTGCCGGCAAAACATTTGGCGGTCAGGTTTCGCTGACCCACGAAATTGAGAATTATCCGGGCTTCCCGAACGGGGGGTTATCCGGGTTGGATCTCGTAGAGAAGTTCCGCGAGCAGGTGGAGGAATTCGGCACCACCATCGTCTATGACTCGGTTACCAGCGTCGAGTTCTCCAAAGGGTCTCCCTTCACTGTCGAAACCACAGACACGATGTATCTGGCGGATGCAGTCATTATTACCATCGGTGCCAACCCGCGTGAACTTAACATCCCCGGAGAGAAGGAATACACCGGGCGTGGCGTAAGCTATTGCGGCACGTGCGATGGGTTCTTCTTCCGTGGCAAGGATGTGCTGGTGGTGGGCGGCGGCGATTCTGCGGTGGAAGAATCCATCTTCCTTACGCGCTTTGCCAACACGGTGACCATCGTCCACCGCCGCGATGAACTGCGGGCCGGAACTGC
This sequence comes from uncultured Anaerolineaceae bacterium, assembly GCA_964592955.1. GTDB lineage: Bacteria > Chloroflexota > Anaerolineae > Aggregatilineales > Phototrophicaceae > CAZQIJ01. The sequence goes on along the minus strand of CAZQIJ010000424.1, from coordinate 3,298 downwards.
GCTGGTGCATCGCGCACAGAAGAACCCCAAGATCCATTACATCTGGGATACGGTGGTAGAAGAAATCCTGGCTGGGGAAAACGGCACGGTAAACGCTGCCCGGCTCACGAACATCAGAACGGGCGAAGTGACCCATAAACCCACCGATGGTGTGTTTATCTTCATCGGTCACACCCCCAACAGCGATGTGTTCAACGGCCAGCTTGCCATCACGGATGCAGGCTATCTGATTACCGACCAGCTTTTCCGCACCAGCATAGACGGCGTGTTTGCCGCTGGCGAAATTCAGGACCCGCTGTGGCGTCAGGTGGCGACCTCTGTAGGTCAGGGGGTCAGCGCGGGGATGTCGGCGATCCGCTGGCTGGAGGAACACGAAGACGCGCTTCAGCGGCTGGACAGCGAAACCGTCGAGGCGTAAGAAAGCGCCTCAACGGTTTGCAGATGCAGCGGCGGCCTGCACATGTTGCGCAGGCCGCTTTCATTCTGGATGCCAGGGTGCGGATGTAGCGGCTACCCTGGGATGTTAACCCTCATCGCCGCCCGTGTCTGTGCTAACATCCGCCACCCGCGCGCGCACCAGCGTGACGAGCGGGCTAACCGGAACGCGGAGCTGCGTTCCACGCTGCCCTGCACTCATCACGATATGTTCCAGTTCGGTCGCGCGGTTATCCAGGTACACTGGCCAGTTTTTCGCCGTCAGCGCCAGCGCGCTGATCCCGCCCACCTTCAGCCCGGTCAGCCGCTCCGCATCTTTGTGTGCAGCCATACGCACCTTCTTGTGCCCCGCCGCCTGCGCAAACTTCTTCAGGTCAAGGCGGCGTTCGCTGGCAAGCATCACCAGCGCGGGCTTCTCTGTGCCCTCAGGCTGCACAACCAGCGTCTTGTATACCATAAAATAGGGAATGCCAAGCGCATCCGCCACTTCTTCAGCATCGTGGATTGTATCGGGATACTCCAGCGTTTCGTAAGGAATCTTATGCTGTTCCAGGATGCGCATTGAGTTCAGTTTGGTGGCCATCGTGCGCGTTTCAGGCGGCGTCTGGTGTATCGTCAGCCCCGGCCTGCTGCCAGATCCAGCGACCGCCCACCGCCATCACAGCCGCGATACCCCCCAGCAGAATGAGCGGCCCGGCGTTGAAGACCTCGGTCGGCACGTCTGCGGTTTCTGCTCCCGTTGTTTCCTCGGTAGCAAGCACCGGTGTCACCAGCAGTACGAGCGCTACCAGCAAAATAAGCCCACGCTTTCGCAGCATTGTTTAACTCCGTTCGAGTGCAATCCTTCACCATAACGCAATTATAACACAACCCAACCCGATTTTGATTCTTGACGAATAGAACTTTTGTTCGTATGCTGAGAGTCGAAGAGTGAAAGGGTTACCAGTGATCAACTGGGTCGAAATTCCGGCAGCAAACATTGATCGGGCCATCCGGTTCTACAGCAAGATCCTGGCCAAACCGATCCGCAGAACCCGTTTCATGGGGATGCACTACGCGTTTATCCCTGGGGATCGTGACAACCGGGGGACTCCTGATAGCACCATAGGCGCGATTGCACAGAGTATCGAGCATCGCCCATCGATGGGCGGTGTCACCATCTATCTGGACGGAGGAAACGACCTGAACATCATCCTGCGGCGGGTTGAAGGAGCAGGGGGTGTCGTTATGACGCCGAAAACGTCGCTGGGTGCCAGCGGGTATTTTGCGGTGTTCTGCGACACAGAAGGTAACCGCGTTGGCCTGCACTCCCCCCACTGACTCCTGCCTGAGCCGCCGCCGCCGCTTTTCCTGGTTCAGCACCCTTTACCACAACCGCACAGCCCATTACTATTGGGCGTACCCTCGGGTCTGGTTGAGCGCTGAACCTGGAAAGGCGGGAAATTGCGACGCGACCTCTTATGGCTGCCTGGGCTGCTGCTGCTGATCACGGCGCTGACAGCACGCGGGCTGGATGCTGACGCCATCTGGATTGATGAATACTGGACGGTTTACAACGCGGGCGGGGCGCATTATGGGCCACTGGCCCCTGGCGAGATATTCGCGCGCATCGCTGCCGAAGATATCTGGCATGTGCCGCTGTACTACCTGTTGATCGCGGTGTGGGGCAGCTTTGTGGGCTGGTCTGCATTTGCCTTGCGGCTGTTTTCGCTGCTCGCTGGTGTGCTTTCTGTGGCACTCACCTACCGTCTGGCGCGCGATGTGATTTCGCCGAAGGCGGCGCTGGCAGCCGCCGTCATGGTCGGGTCATCCGCCTTCTACCTCTATTACTTTCACGAACTGCGCAGTTATACGCTGAATGTGGCGCTGGTTACCCTGGTGCTGTGGTCATACTGGCAGGTGATAACACACGGGCGGCACGGTGCGGTGTTCTTTGTGGCCACGCTTGCCACCCTGTATACCCACTATCTGGCGGCGCTGCTGCTGCTGGCGCTGGGGGTGTACCATGTGCTGTTTGTGCCCAGAAACCGGAACTGGTGGCAGATCAGCGGGCTGGCAGCGCTCGCCGGGGCGTGTTTTGTGCCCTGGGTTGGCGTGACGCTGCGCGCCCTGCGCGAAGCATCCGCGGCAGAAAGCGTCGCCCTGCGTGACTGGGGGCCGAATCCGCTGGCCCTCAATTTTCTGATGGCTGCCGCTTTCGGCAGCGGCTCCCTGACGTTCCCGGCCTTGCTCGGCGCTGCTGCCCTGCCGGAAAAATCCGCCCGGTTCGCCTGGCGACTCCTCGTGATTGCGCTGGTGCTGGCGCTGATTCTGAACCTGATTCTGGCGCTGTTTGTGGTCATTCGCTATCTACTGCCATTGTGGCCGGTGATGGCACTGGCCACGGCGGCAGGCGCGCTCGCGCTCAGCAAACGTGGTATCCCGCTGGGCCTGCTGCTGGCGCTGTGGCTGGCCGGGGGGATCTGGAGTACAACACGCCCACAGTTCATGGCCGAATACCTGGACGAACGCCTGCTTTCCCCACCCTGGCACCAGGTCAGCCGCGCGCTTGCCCCTCGCCTGATGCCAGGAGACAGCGCCGCATTTCTCCTGCCGGACGAGGTATGGCATGTCTGGCAGGACTGGCCCCTGGACTATCATTTTCACGACACTGCGCTGCAAACCCGGCTGGTCGAGTCCTACCCTTATCTCACCGATCGCGAGTACCGCGAGGGCGCGCACAGCCTCAGCGCGCCGCGCGTGTGGCTGGGTTATGTGCCGGATGACCCACCCGCAGCCTGGTGGCGCTATGACCGGGTGCTGCGCCAGAATTACGTCTTATGCGAAGCGCCCGTAACAGTCGATGGCTATCAACTCGACCTTT
>CAZQIJ010000423.1:0-4303 GCA_964592955.1 uncultured Anaerolineaceae bacterium | reverse complement strand
CAGCGTCACACCGGATGCAGCAGCAGCTTCGCTGAAAGACCCGGCGACGCGTTCCAGAAGCGCGCGCACGGGAACGGCAGCGCGCACCAGTTTGAGTTCGTTGGCGTCGGCCAGCGAAAGTGTGCGCAGATCCTCTACCAGACGGTGCAGCAGCGTCACTTCTTCGCGCATGGCGCGAAAGCGCTCCGGAGTCGGCTTCAGGGTGCCGTCGGTGAGCGCTTCGAGGTAGCCGCCGATGACCGTCAGTGGGGTGCGCAGATCATGGGCAATATCTGCGGTCATCTGTTTGCGAAGCTGGTTCGCACGGGCCAGGTTAGCGCTCATCTCGTTGAAGGTCTGCGCCAGCATCCCCAGTTCGTCGCGGGTGCGGATGGTCACGCGCTGCTCCAGGTCACCCGCGTGCATGGCGGTAATGGCGTGCGTTAGCTCAGAAAGCGGGCGCAGAAACTGGCGCGACAGCAGCAGCCCGATGACCAGCGCGGTGGCGCTGGCCCCCACAGCCCCGGCCAGCAGTGCGCGGTTGGTGCTGTCCACATACAGGCTTTCGCGTGGATCAAGGTCAGGAAGCTGCGCCATGAGCACGGTGCCCACCTGCGCTCCATTGACGATCACCGGTGTTCCTGCGTCCAGGATGGCCTGCGGCACACGAACCCCGGTGTGAAACGGCCCCTGGCCGGCTGTGATGAGTCCATCGGCAGACGCCAGCGCGAACTGCTCTGGCGGACGAAAGAACGCACGCAGAACAGCGTCATCCTGGTTGCTGCGCAGCCAGTCCGTAAGGCCATTCCACGACTGATACTGCTCGTAGTAGCGGGTTACGGTTTCGGTGTACAGTTCGCGGGCCTGGTCACTGCGCAGGCGGTCAAACTCGGCAATCGTGGTACGGTAGGCAAAGAGACCGACCAGGACAACGCCGATAAGGCTGGTCAGCAGCAGGGTCAGCGTCCATTTAAAAGCCAGCGAGCGAAACATTCAGTCCACCTCATCGTTGAAACGGTAACCGACGCCGAAGACGGTGACAATGTAACGCGGGTGTGACGGATCAGGCTCCAGCTTGGCGCGCAGGTTGCGGACGTGGACATCCACCGTGCGCTCGACGTTCTCAAAGAGATCCCCTTTCAGGCGTTCGAGGAGCTGGGTGCGCGTGAAGACCTGCCCCGGCGCGCCCATCAGCACGGCCAGCAGAGCAAACTCGGAGGGGGTAACGTCGATTCTGCGGGCCGCAACCCGAACAGTATGCGTGCCGCGATCCAGCGTGACGCTGCCAACACGCAGCACGTCTGCGATGGTGGCAGGCTCTGCCACACGGCGCAGCACCGCGCGAATGCGCGCAACCAGCTCAGCCATGCCAAAGGGTTTGGTCACATAGTCATCTGCACCCAGCTCCAGGCCGACCACTTTGTCGGTTTCCTCAACGCGCGCCGTCAGCATAATAACGGGTGTCTGGCGCTCCTTGCGGAAGTGCCGCATAAATTCGAGGCCGTCCATTTCCGGCATCATGATATCGAGCAGCACAAGATCCGGTTTTTCGTGGCGCGCGACGTACAACGCTTCGCGCCCATTGGCCGCCGTTACGATACGGAATCCGTTTTCAGCCAGGTAATCTGCAAGCAGGCGGAGCGCATTCAGTTTGTCATCGACAATCAGGATGGTCTTCAAGCTCATGTTCCTCGTCCCCAGGGCATACCTGCAAACCGCATTCCCTGCACTTGTGGTCTCATTTCAGATGCACACCGCAGCAGTTGTACGTCCGCCACTATGCAGGGCACACGGTGCAGACAGACCCTGGTTTTTAGCACACTTCGGTACACATGCCAATGGCGTGAGCAGCCCAGTACCGGGGGACAGGTGCCCCCGGTCCCCGGCGTGTTTCACGGTTACTGTGCGCAGTCAACCAGTGTGCCGCCGCTGGTGCTGATGTCGCTGACGGCTGTACAGGATGTGCGAAGCCATGTGCTGATCTGCGAGTCAGTTTGGATCATGCCGCCCGGCATTCCCCCGCCAGTGAGGACATAGCGCAGTTCGCCCGCATCCACCAGAGCCTGGAGCGCTTCGGCATCGACCACCGGGTCCTGACCGTTGAAACCGCCCATATAGAGCACGCCGCGCCCGGTTTCCAGCACATAAACCGCCCCCTGCATTGAGCTTGAAACTGCGAGCATATAGCGCATCCCTTCGGTATTGGCCTGCAGAAAGGCGACGAGATCCGGGTTCACCGCGCCGAACTGATCCGCCTGCCCGGTTATCATTGGGGGATTCCCGCGCATTTCTGTACGGTCACCGCTGTAGGCTGCGGGCAGCGCGCTGTGGACGGGGCTTGCGGTGGTCATGCCTGCCCAAACTGCGGGAACTGCCGTGAGCGCCATCACAAGGCACACCAATCCTGCCGCCGCAAAGCGCGAGACACGCGGGACAAAACGCGCAGCCAGCAGAATCCCTGATCCTGCCAGGAGCGCGGCTGCCGGGATCAGCACCCACACCAGCGACTCGCTGTAGCGTGTGGCGATGCCGATCTGCAAGGCGAGCGTCGCTCCTACTGCGCCGATCAGCAGTGCCGTGCCCAGCAGTTGGCGCTGGTTGCGGATTTCCCACAGGCGCATCACGCCGATGCCGACCATCGCTGCCAGCGGCGGTGTGAGCATGGCCAGGTAGTAGGCGTGGAAGAAGCCTGCCGCGCTGAAGAACACCACTTCGGTGAGCAGCCATCCGCCCCACAGGATGACAGCCTGATGCGCGACCGGGAGCGGCAGGCGCGGGCGCGCCGCCACCAGCAGCAGCCCGATGCTGAACAGTCCGAACGGCAGCAGCCAGCCATTTTCGTTATCCAGCGGCTGGGCAACCAGGCGCAGCACACCCGCCGTGCCGATTTCATCCACGAAAACCCCTCCGGCACCCGGTCCGTCTGCACCCAGGGTTGGCGGTGTATTACCGGCAGACTGCATCGCGCCGTAAGGCTGGCCCATACCCCCTGGCGGAGGCGGACGCAGGCCCGCATCCCCGGCGAATGGTGTGGTCTGCGCCCCGTCAGCGGCGATGACCTCAGGCAGTGCGCCGCCCGGTGCGCCATTTGGGCCGCCGCCCCCGTCCATCCCCAACAGGCGCTGCAGGCCGTTGTAGCCGATGGCCAGTTCAAGCGCGCTGTTGCTGTCGCTGCTGCCCACATACGGGCGCTGATCTGCCGGGGTAAGATCCACCGCGATGATCCAGGAGAACGAGACCGCCAGCAGTACACCCGTCGTCACTGCCAGTTGAACGACTTTACGCCGCCATGTAACCGGCGCACTCAGAAAATACAGCGCGTAGAACGCAGGCAGCGGCAGGAAGGCCTGAAGCATCTTGATATTGAAGCCCAACCCAACCAGCACCGCACCGCCCACCAGCCATTTCAGTTTGCCGGTTTCGGTGGCGCGGATGAACGCCCAGGCCGCCAGCAGCAGCGTAAAGATCAGCGTCGCGTCCATCGTGTTGTTGCGCTGCACCGCGATGGTGACGGGCATGGTGGCCATGACCAGCGCCGCCACCAGCCCTGCCCCGCTGCCAAACTGGCGCTTAACGAGGTGGTAAAGCAGCGGCACGGCGAAAATCCCGGCCAGGAGCTGCAGCAGCACGACCGCGAACCCGTTGACCCCCAGCAAGAACGCGCTGATGGCCTGAAGCCAAAGCCCCAACGGGGGTTTATCGACGCTGACGCTGCCGCCGGGTTCTGCGGCTGCAAAGAAGAAGTTGGAGGGCGACTGAAGCATCGCTTCCACTGCCGCCGTGTAGTAGGTGTTCGCATCACCGATAGCGTCGATGTTGGCAAAGTTGAGCAGCGCCGCCAGCAGCAGGATGCCCATAAGCGCCAGCGTTGCGGGCTGAATGCGCGCCAGACGCTGATCATGATCCCCGGCATGCGGTTCGCTGTGCGAGCCAGCAAGGGGTTGTGTGGTTGCAGACATAGATGTTAGCCTTTCCCGGTCAGCGCCGGTTGATTCTGCTGGATACCCCAGCTTTTCTGCACAAAGTAGAGGGGGCGGCCCCTCAAGTCGTCGTACATGCGCCCCCGGATATTCACACGCTCGAAATGCGCTGGCGTGCCAGGTGCGTACTTCATTCGCTGCCTCGGCACAGGTTCAAGGTGCGGTACTTGAATGGCGATACTCGTGCAACGCGACCGCTAAGGGTCTGGTGACGTTTGTGCCTGGTTCAGTGCCCCTGGCAGCCGCGAATGTCAGCAGAACCGGGTTCGCCCACGCCGTAAGATCCCGGCCTAGTGCAGGAACATGGTAAACGCATTGAATGATCGGTTGGTTTTGTGCTTCAG
>CAZQIJ010000422.1:0-4303 GCA_964592955.1 uncultured Anaerolineaceae bacterium | reverse complement strand
CGATAAACCCACGCTGGCCGCCTTTCGCAGCGCAGTGCTGGCCGTGGAAAGCGGCAAGGCGCTGGACGCCGCCATTGACGAGGTGCGCAGGGCAGGGAACTACTTCATCGAAGGCGAAACCCTCAAGCGCATCCCGTCCGGTTACCCGGCAGATAACCCGCGCGCGGACTGGCTCAGATACTCTGGCCTGAACGCCCTCGCCCCCATCATCAGCCTGGACGTGGCGCAGACCCCGGCCCTGCTCGATATCCTCGAAGATCACTTCGTGAAGATGTCGCCCATCCCGCTGTGGATCCACCGCTACCTGATGCCCGGTATCGCCAGCAGCTAACCGCCCGCGCGGTCTTCGTCCAGCACCACATAACACCCCGCCTGCGACGGGTGATCCAGCACGCGCGCGCTGGCGGGGATGCCGCGGATGATCCACAGCACCACGATATCGCCCACCGCGCCGGAAATCATCACCGCGGCGATGACCGCCAGCACCCCGCTGCCCGCAATCACCGCGATAATGAGCGGCACAATCCCCACCAGAATCAGCGGCAGCACCGTGCCCACGCGGTACCCCTGTACCGGCATGGCTGCGAGCGCGTGCGCATAGGGGCTAAGCGTCTTGCGATCCACGCCAAAGCGGATCTGCGTCGGCGCGAGCCTGGCAAACACGATCCAGCCCAGCGCGTGAACGCCCTCATGCAGCACCAGCGCCACCAGCACCCCAACCAGCACCAGCAGCAGGCCGTCCCCCGTGAAAGCGACCAGCAGCGTGCCAAACCCGCGCGCCACCCCAAAAATCACCAGCGGCGCGGCCAGCAGCGCCATACTCAGCCCCAGGGACTGCGCCACAATCTGCGCGATGGGCACCGAAACATCCTTCAGCCGTGAGCGGTCAATGTCTTGCAGCGTCAACATTCTCTCCCATTAGATCACTCGCGCGACCCCGCCCGGTATTCTTCGCGCAGCACATCAAAGCGCGCCAGGCTGTCTGCCAGCCCGCCCGGACGGTTGCGCGCCAGCCACACGGCACGGTGCCGCACCATCTGCACTTCCAGTTCAAACATCAACTGCGTGGCAGATTTTTCCCCCACGCCCTCCCGCAGCAGCAGCCGGTTCACGCTGTGACGCATCAGGTCCGCCGCGTGCAGAAACTCGTCCCGGATCAGCGCTTCGTCTGCGCGCAGCATCTTGCTGGAATCCAGCGGAGCCATAACCTCGTCGATGCGCGCCAGTACCCGCCGCAGGTTGGACAGTGAAAGGTCGGCTGGCGCGCCGCTCAGCCGCTCAAACTGCGCGCGCGTCCGGTCGAAATCCTCGCTGGCAGCCTGCATCAGGTAAAACAACTGCGACCCGTTAAAGTCCTTCGGGTTCACCAGGGTGTAGACGCTGCCCAGTTCCAGCGCCAGCTTGCCGATGATCCCGGCGGTGTCTTCAAACGCGAACGTATCCAGCGCACTGGCCAGCGCTGGCGTTTCGGTCAGGTGCAGGTTGCTGTCCTGGCACCAGGCCAGCGCCGCGCCCAGCACCAGCCCCGCGTAACTGATGGGCAGCGGCTGCCAGTGGCCCCTGTCCCCCCAGTCGGTGATCAGGTAACCGGCGGCACCCTGCGCCTTGCCACACACCGCCGCGCTGCGCAGGTTCTCAATCATCGCCTGCGTGCGCCCCGCAAACGAATTCCAACTGGATGTCCCCGGACACACGTAAAACGGCAGGTCGCCATAGCGCGCGCAGTGCCCTTCAAAGTCGTGGCTGCCCTCATAGCCCCATTCCAGCGCGATGATATCCCGCGGCAGTTCCGGGATCAGCGCCGGGTGTTCCTGCACAATATCCCCCCAGAACATCATCTGCCGCCCGTGCTGCCGCGCCAGTTCGCGCAGCTTCAGCAGATACTCCAGGTACAGGCGGCCCACGTCTGGCGTCTCCCGGCATAATCCCAGTTCAAAGGGTTCGTCTGCGCCCACATTCAGCAGCCCGGACGTGAAGTGCGGCAGCAGTTCTTCGTATAGTCCTGCAATCAGCTCCAGGCTGCGCGGATCGCGCGGGTTCAGCGTCCCCGGCGGGCGGAACTCCCCCCAGGGCGATGTGAACCCTTCCGGGCATTCGGCCAGCGGCAGGTAGCGCCCGAAGCGCAGCCAGCGTTCCATGTGGCCCAGGCTGTTCTGGTTCGGCACCAGTGCGATATGACGCTGGCGGCAGTACACATCCAGTTCCAGGATCTGCTGCCCACTGAAGGGCGAGGCCTGTGCCCACACCTGCGGGTGCCGCTGGTACGCGAAGGTGTGTTCCATGTACAACTGAAGCTGGTTGATCTTCCACGCGGCCAGCCGGTCGATCAGCGCATACAGCGTGTCCATCGTCGGCACTTTGTCCCGGCTTACGTCCAGCATCACGCCGCGCGCGGCGAAATCCGGGCTGTCGTCAATGCTCAGCGCGGGCAGCGCCGTCCCATACTGCCGCAGGATCTGCCGCAGGGTGCAGATGCCGTAATACACCCCGGCTGCGTCTCCCCCGCGGATATGGATCCCGTTGTCGCTGATCGTCAGGCTGTAGCTTTGGGCAGGGCGGGGCACCACCGCCAGCGTCAGCCCGATATTCCCGTAGGGGTTTACGCTGGCCGCCACAATTTCCCAGGTGAATCCCGCGGTGGTCAGGGCTTTGGTGGCTTCCTGGGCTTCAAACAACAGAAATGCTGGCGCAATGATAAGTGCGCGCTCTGGGAGCTGGATGTAGCCCCCGGCGAGGGTGAGGCGGTGCGGCACAGGCAGCAGGAACGGCGGTACATCCGTCATGAACACATCTCCCTTAGGCATCGGGTGCAGGCGTCACGGACCCAACAGCAGGGTGGAACGAGCGCGTGTCGCAGTTGCCGATGCGCCGTTTGCATTTGCAGCGCATCTGTGCCGTCGTAATCGCTTACATGTTGCGGTCCATAACCCACCTTACTATAGCCGTCTGACGCAAGCTTACCATAACACCGCCTTAAACTAGCTGCCGCTGCTGTGCGGTTCTGGCGCAGGCCGCCTGCCGCGTCGGCAGGTCTGCTGAACCCAGGTGACGCAGTTTTTCCAGGTTGACGACAAATACACCGCGCGCACCTGTCCGCCGTCGTTACCCAGGCGGATCGTGCCGTAAGGGGCCCCGTGCAAACGTGCCACGATGCCCGGCGCGCCGTTCGTCGTCGCAGCCGCATACACCATGCCAGTGGGCGCAGCTTTTAACAGACCCATAACGAAACGCGCCACAAACGCGCGCCCAAAAATCGCGCGGGTCTTGCCGCCCCCGGTATAACGATGCGGGGTGCTGTGGTTGTCATCGGTTTCGCTCCTTCTGCAAAGGGTGATGCCTTCGCTGCAAAACGAGACGAACAGCGCCGCCCGGTTATGACATCCTGCGCCCGCCGCCTATGGCCGCCACACATACAGCGGCTGTGCAGAGAAATTCCTGCCCAGCGCCATCGTCAGCCCGCTGGCCGTATCCAGGATCTCGCCGTAATAATCGCTGCGCCCATAGCGCGCATAAATGACCCGCCTGCGGTCTTCCGTCCACGTGATGGCGGTTGCGAGCCGCATGGACGGACGCTGTGCCAGCAGGCGCACATGCGGCGCGCCGGAATGGAGCGTGTGGGCTGCGCCCGTGCCATCGTTCAGGGTAAGCACGCCGTCACGCCCCACCAGCAGCGTCAGATCCTGCACCTGTGCGGCGCGATAGCGGTACAGCAGCGTGGGTTCGCGTGTGCGAATCAGGTACAGCATGGAGACAACCGCTGTGCTGTTGGCGCTGTATTCGAGCGTCGTCATCACCAGCGCGCCGCAGTCTGGCAGCCAGCGCACGGCGGCGGTGATCTGGTCTGCGCCCACGCCCTCAATGGCGGTCAGCACGGTTTCGCCCTCCGGGGTCCACAGCACCGGCACCAGGCCGCCCAGGGTGGTGCTGCCGGGTGCATAGCGCTCGATGATGCGCATATCGCCGCACGCGGCTTTTGCCACACCAGGCAGCAGTTCAGACATGCGCTCGCCGCGCTGCGCGTCGAAAACGAAGTAGCGTTCGTCGCCGAGGTCCGCGCGGAAGTCATCGCTCAGGCCGCTGATAAGCAGGCTGCCCGTATCGCTCCACACGGCGTTCACAGGGTAAAATCCCTCCTGCATGGGGATCACCCGCCGGGTGTCATCCGCCGCGCTCACCATTTCCAGGCCGCCGGGTGTCATCAGGACGACCCACCGGCTGTCTGGCGACCAGGGAGACGCGGTTTCGTCGTGGTTCAGCAGCAGCGATCCGCTGTCGATCCCGGTCAGGCTGCGGGTTTGCAGGG
>CAZQIJ010000421.1:0-4310 GCA_964592955.1 uncultured Anaerolineaceae bacterium | reverse complement strand
ATTATGTGTGGAATATGTGACGTTTGTTGCGTGCAACCATGACCTCTGTCTGCCCAAACACGCTTATACTGCCCGAAAGGTCAGTGAGCGAAGAGATACGTTAATATGGACGCCTTAAAGAAGCTTTACGTTGAAATTACGACGCACTGTAACCTGCGCTGTGAAATGTGCGTGCAGCAGGTGTGGGACGAAACGGCAGAAGCGATGCCGCTGGCGACGTTTGCCCACCTGATGGAGCAAGTGCGTTCCCTGCCGGAACTGCCCATTATTCACCTGGGAGGTTACGGAGAACCGATGGTGCACCCCGATTTCATCGAGATTGTGCGGCTGGCGAAGGCGACCGGGGCGCAGGTCGAAATGACCAGCAACGGCATGATGCTCACCCAGCAGCGCGCAGAAGCACTGTTTGACCTGCAGTTGGACAAGCTCGTCGTGTCGGTGGACGGGGTTACGCCGCAGAGCTATGGCGATCTGCGGGTGAACGGCGATCTGGATCGCGTGATTCAGAACCTGCGCTATCTCTACCAACTCAAAGTCCGCAACGTGGGCAGGCATGCAAACCCACAGGTCGCAATCGCTTTTGTGGCCATGAAGAGTAACATTCACGAACTGCCGGAACTGCCCCGGCTGGCATCTTACGTGGGAGCATGGGAAGTGAAGGTCTCGAATGTGGTGCCGCACACCGCCGCGATGGAGCATGAAATTCTCTACAGCCAGGCGCTGCGCACAGCGGCCTACCGCGAGTCGCGCTGGGCGGTCAATATGAACCTGCCGCGCATGGATATCAGCGCAGCCACCACCCCCTCGCTGGAAGCCATCTATGATTCGCGCGCCAGCATCGCGCTGATGGGCACCCGTTTGAGCCAGCGCACCAATTACTGCCGTTTCGCGCAGGAAGGGTTTGCGGTCGTGCGTGCAGATGGCACGGTCAGCCCATGTCTGTCGCTGCTGCACACACACCCCGAATATATCCATAACCGCCGCCGGGTTGTCAATCATCACGGTTTCGGCAGCATCCACACAAAGGCCCTGGGTGACATCTGGTGTGAGGAAGATTACGCCCAATTTCGCGAACGGGTGCGAACCTTCAACTTTTCGCCGTGCACCACCTGTGGCGGCTGTGAGCGCTTCCCGCGTAACCGTGAGGATTGCATGGAAAACACCTTCCCCACGTGCGGCGGATGCCTGTGGGCACAGGGAATCATCGAGTGCCCTTAGGCTGTCCCAGACAAAAAACGAACCATCGATTTCGGCGGGCGGGGACATTACCCCGCCCCTACACCTGATTGATGATTTTCCTGGAACAGCCTCAACCGGTGCGCAGGCGAAGGTCCAGCGAAGCAGCGCATGCTGGTGACGACTCTTGCCTTCCCCCGACGTGTCTTCGGTACTGGGTGAGGGCAAAACGGCGCAGAAATCGATTGACCAACAGCAGCGTACAACACCACAACCCCAGCGCCGGACGATGATCAACTGGCAGAACGCGCCAGACCCTGATCGATGTAGGCAGAAAGCTGCTCGGCAGTGACCATGCCTGAATGCGTGGCGTAGACTTCCCCAGTCGCGTCTATGAAGATGCTGGTTGGATAACTCTGGATGGCAAACGTGCGCTGCAGGCGCGCATCGGTATCCATAACCACCGGGAAGGCCAGCCCAAGCTGCATCACGAAAGGCTGCACCAGAGAGAGCGGCTCGCCGTTATTGACTGCCAGCACCGAAAATCCCTCGGCCTGCCGTTGGGCATATGCTGCCTGGATGGTCGGCATTTCTGCGCGGCACGGCGGGCACCAGGTCGCCCAGAAGTTCAGCATCACGACATCGCCCCGATAATCGCTGAGGTGAATATTTTCCCCCATCGCAGTGGTGGCCGCAAAGTCCAGCGAACCTTCACCCTGCCCACCGTTCCCGGCGACGACCAGGGCAACGGCCAGAACACCCACACCCAAAACGATCCAGAACGCGGGCTGACGCCACAACGAAACCTGTTTACTGCGGCGGTTATGGCTGCGTTGCGCTGACTTGCGGATGGGTTTTGAACTGCTCATATGTGTAATCTCCCTGAAGACGGTGCAGCGACAGGCTGTGAAAAAAGCTGTCCAAGCAGAACCAAGGCGTGACCCAGAAATCAACTGCCTACAGAGGGAAGTTGTGGTATCCCTCCCTCAGAAGGGGGTAACAAGGCGCGTTGAACACAACCGGGTGGCATACCAGCACCGGCAGACTGCTGCATCGATTTTGCACAGAGCCTAATAGGCGAATGGTGCCGAAGTGCCGCCGTAGGACGTTGTGCGGCGCGCTGCGACCACGCGAGACATAAAGACGAAGAACGGCGGTGGCAATGGTGATGCCGAAGCCAGGCGTCTTACTCTTTGGAGCGTGCGACGGCCTGAATTCTTACGCGAAGCCATCACGATATGATATGGGACCCCTCAAACGTCAGAAGCCAACACAGCGCCCATGTCCCCTGCCCGTACCCGCCCACAACCGCCATCCTGCTTCCCAGGGGCACCTCTCTGCATGACGACTGATGGCAAACAAGGGACCGCGCGCTGAAACTGGCATACCCCACCTTGACCGGAAAACGCGATTGTGGCATCGTTTCTGGTGTTGTTGGCCAATCGATTTCTGCGCCGCTTTGCCCTCACCCAGTACCGAAGACACGTCGGGGGGAAAAGCAAGAGTCGCCAGCAGCATGTGTGGTACGGTTTCGTTGGAGCAGCGCTGAGCATCGAGCAGTAAACCCGAAAGGACTGACGGGAAGGCGCACACGCGCCCCTAATCATGCACCCAGTCACAACACTGATCTTCAATCATGCGGATGCATGGGGGGTCTCCCTGGTGATCGGCACAGCAGCGGCAATCCTGCACAATGTGCCGTTCTCGTCTGCCATTGTGGTTTGCCCATTGATCGCCTACAGCTACTGGCTGGGGTTCGCCGTCAACGACTACTTTGATGCCGCGCCCGACGCGCTCGATCCGTTGAAACGTGACCACAATTTCTTCTCGCGGACTCAGGTTGCGCCAGAGGCTGCGCGTGCCGGATTTGTGCTCGCCCTCCTGCCGCTCATCGTACTGACTTCTGCCAGCAGCGTTAGCTGGCTTCTGGGGGGCGCAGGTATCGCCGCGATGCTGGCCTATTCAATGCCACCCATTCGCCTGAAGAGCCGACCCCCCTTTGACCTGTTAAGCCACGCCTGTTTTGTGCAGACGTTCCCGTATCTGGCAGTGCTCGTCCTGCTGAACGTGACGCCCTCCCCTACCGATTTCGCGCTGCTGGCGGTGTTCTTCCTCAGTTCACTGGGGGCACAGCTTGAACAGCAGGTGCGCGATCACGATACAGACGCACATCATGGTGACCATACCTTCGTGGTCATTGTGGGGCGTTCGCGTGGGGCGCTGCTCCTCAAGCTGGTCTCTGCCCTGACCATCGTTGTGGCCCTGGGGGTATTCGCCGGTGGACTGCTGCCGGGCTTTCTGCTGCCATTTGGCATGATCGTCTTCCCGGTCTTCGCACACCGCTTTGTGCGTCCGGTGGAACAAGGCCGCCCACCCTGGCTAACGCGGATCGCTATGGCCTTTGCCCTGGGCTATACACTGCTGCTGCTGGCAGGATTATCGCTGCGGTAGCGTGGTGCGCTGCCCAGGGATCACGAGTCAGTTCGCGTCCACACCAGGCGCACGTCATCCACATAGAGCTTGCCAGATGTGGCGCGATTGCGGAACTGCCACTTGATGCGATCCAGCTCCCCTTCGACCGTGATCAGGGGGAGCATCACCGGCGTGTACTTTTCGGAAGCGGTGTTCACCGTAACGCTTGCGAGCAGGGTCGGCAGGCTGGTATCGACATGAAAAACCCGCACCTTGATCTTCATGCGCGGTGTGACGCCCTTCGTCATGTAGTAGAACTCACCTTCAAGGGTATCGCCTGGCAGGAAGGTATAGGCGCTGATATCTGGCTGCTGGGTGAGGTGGGCGTCCTCGCCAGTTGCGCCCTTGAACCGATAGGCGCACATCCCGGTGCGGGCAAGTGTCGTCTCGCCGGTGCTGCATTTTGCACGGTCACCTGAACCACTGTTCAGCTTCCAGCCGGTGGCCTGATTGCTGGCGGCTTCCAGCGTCTCAAAACTGCCATTTTCAAGCAGATCAACCGCCTGAGGCGGTTGGATCGTGGCTGTCTGGACCGCTGCTGTACCTGTTACTGTCGCGGGCTGCGGTGTGTGCGTGACGGTGGGAGTTTCTGTCACTGCTTCTGGGGTAGCCGTAGGGGACGAAGCGATAGGCGTTGGTGGTTCCAGGGTCTGGGTAGCCGT
>CAZQIJ010000420.1:0-4319 GCA_964592955.1 uncultured Anaerolineaceae bacterium | reverse complement strand
AGCGTGAGGCGCTTGGCCTCGGCCTGGGATTTCCGTCCACGCAGGAACGGTTCGAGCGCCTGGAAGAAACGCTTCAGATCGCGCATCACATGTGGCGCGATGACCCTGCACCCTTCGCCGGCAAGCATTACCAACTGCCGGAACCGATCAACCACCCGCCGCCGCTCAGCCGTCCACACCCGCCCATTCTGGTGGGCGGCAGCGGCGAGAAGAAGACCCTGCGCCTGGTGGCCAAATATGCAGACGCCTGCAACCTGTTCTTCGACCCCCTCAACCTTGACGAGAATCTGGCGATGATACAGCGCAAAATCGCGGTGCTGAAGCAGCACTGCCAGGACCTCGAACGTGACTTCGACAGCATCGAGCTGACCACGCTAAGCACTGTCGATTTCAGCGTCATGAGCACCGTCGATGTCATCAACGCCTGCGCGCGGCTGGCAGAACTGGGCGTGCGGCACGCCATCTTCAATATGCCCGGCGTCGAGACGCTGGAACCGGTCGAGATCCTGGCGCGTGATGTGCTCCCGATGGTGGAAACACTCTAGTACCTCAACAATCTGAGCATGCGGGGT
This sequence comes from uncultured Anaerolineaceae bacterium, assembly GCA_964592955.1. Classification (GTDB taxonomy): domain Bacteria; phylum Chloroflexota; class Anaerolineae; order Aggregatilineales; family Phototrophicaceae; genus CAZQIJ01. The sequence goes on along the minus strand of CAZQIJ010000420.1, from coordinate 3,747 downwards.
GCAGGGGGCTTCGCTCCCTGCCGGGGTGATAGGGGCAGCGCCCCTAACCACGCGCTGTGCGTTTCACCCTGCATCATGATCTTGTCCTGGTACCGCCACAGGATTAATGTGAGCGGCGCAGCGCGCCTCTGACCAGGGGCGCTTCCCGAACCGCCCCTACAAAAGCCATACATGCGCATCGTGTTGAGGGACTATGCCCGGTTGGGAGGGGCCGCCGCCTCTCCTGGCCACGTCAGCGCGCCCAGGTCAGGGTCCAGCGAAGCGAGAAACGCCAGCGCGCTCTCGTGGTCATGGAAGGTCCGCACCTGACCAGAAAGCAGTTGGCGGTAGAATTCCGCCAGCGCCAGCGCGAGGTGATTCTCGCGCGGGATGATAAATATACTCCAGTACCCTGGCGCGCAGACCGCAGGCCTAAGCTGCAGCAGCGCTGCCAGCGGGATATCCAGCTTGCCTGCGCTGCGCACATCAATCACCACATGACACCGGCCCTGTACGTGGGCCGATAATCTTTCGCTTTCGTGTTTGGCAGTCAGCGCGAGCGCCAGCGTCACATTCCCATGCGCATCAATCAGCAGTACTCTGTTTGGAAACAACCATGATACACTCAGCAGCATTGATTCAGGCTCCTCATGAACGTTACATTGATCCAGCCTTGTGATGATCACCGGCTGCTGCCCCGTTATAGATGCTAAATCAACGGCGGTCGGCATGCAGGCATGATACGCGACAATGTGCGCGCGAAGCATTGAGGTTTGGGGTTGGGCAGCGGCCCGCTGGTGGGATTCAGGGGAGATAGCCCGAGGTCCACACGGCGGGGACGAAAACGCATCCCCGCCATCCCCCCCGTTGGCCGCTACTGATTGGCCTGCGCTTCGATGATTCCCATGATCGGCGCGAGGCTGGGGTCCACCGTCCGCCCACAATCTGCAAAGGCCAGCACGAACTCGCGGTTGGCGTCGAAGTTGCCAGGCACCAGTTCCGGCGCGTCTGCCATGCACGTCTGGAAGTCGCTCGCGGTGGTTTGGGCATCCGTCAGCGCTGCCACCAGGTCGGCCTCTTCCAGCACATACGCGTCGAACGCCTGGAATAACCAGAGCTGATAAAGAAAGCCGGTCACGTTGCCGCTGCCATCGAACAGCGACGGCAGCGAAACGGTATTGGGATCGTCTGCCTGGCGCGCCACCTCATTGTAGAGCGCGACCGCCTGCGGGCTTTGCGACTGCTCTACCTGCGGGATCTGCGACAACCGCGCAGGCATAGACGGAAACAGCGTTGGGTCGCTGGCGAACGTGCTGATCCAGCGGTAGCACGCATCCGCGTTCTGGCTTTGCGCGCTGATGTAGGCCGCGCTGATGGTATACGACAGCGCCGCATACTGGCTGCCCACCGGGAAGGTGGTGGGCAAATACACCGCCTCACCCTCTGGCGGCGCGCCAAAACTGAACAGGCTCAGCGCCGCCACCGTCAGCGGTGCGGTGGGCGCGCCGCCGCCGATGCCGCCGGTAAAGGCGTTCTGCAGGCTGCCCAGTTCCGCGTCATAGCTGATCAGCCCGTCCTTGGCCAGGTCCAGCACCGCGCGGATGGCGTCCACCGAGGCCGCATCGGTAAAGTTCAGCGCCAGCGCTTCGCCGCGATAATCCAGCGGCAGCCCGCCATAGGCCGCCATCAGCGTCAGCAGCGCGTTGCCGCCCTGACCAGCAATATCGAGCGGCGCATCGCCTTCGGGGTCAATATTAAGCTGGCGCAGCGCGTCCACAAACTCGTCCACCGTCCAGCCCGGCTGCGGCCCGTCCAGCCCGGCGTCGCTGAAGGCCTGCGGGTTATATTCGAGAATCGATGGCTCCAGCGCGATGGGCATGGCCCAGGTGCGCCCGTCGCGCTGCACCTGCGCCAGTGCAGACGCAATCACATCGTCAGGATCATAACTGGCGTCGCTGCTCAGGTAAGGATCAAGGTTCAGGATGGGCGATAAATCCGCGCCGGGCACCGCGTTAAACGGCAGGTAGAAACAGTCATAGGCGGCTGCCGCGTCTTCCAGCGCGAAGGCATTAAACCCAACCTCAAAGTCGATACCGTCCACGTCCGGGTCACTGGCCACGAAATCTGCCACCAGCGCATCCCAGTCATCCTGGTTGGGCAGCGGCTGAACGAACGATGTGTAGCCAAATTTAAGCACCAGCCCTTCCGCAGACTGCTCTGCTTCTGGCTCTGCCACCGTGATCACATTCTCGGCGCGGCGCTCCTGGGCCGTCTGCACCGCCTCTAACGCCGTAACTTCCAGCTCCCGCAGCGTGGAGGGGATATCTGCACCTGGCTCCAGCAGGCCGTTGAACAGCGGCGTCAGGTAATAGGTGAAGCGCAGGTCAGATGTCGGGATGCCGTTCACCAGCCCATCGCGCAGCAGCGCCTGCGCTTCAGGCGGCAGAAGCTGCAAAATGGACTGTATGCCGGTGGGATCCTCGGTTTGCGCACCCACAAGACTCTGCCGCGCCGGGGTCCCGCCCAGCAGTGTGCCCACCTCTGGCCGCTGAGAGAGAAAGCGCACGGCGGCATAGGCCGCTTCGGGGTGGCGCGTGCCCGCGCTGACGGCGAAGCCCTGCACGTCCATGCCCACCAGGCCGCCGGGCAGCATGGCGATGGCGCGCGTCTGTTCCTCGGCAGTCAGTTGCAGCAGCGAGAACAGCGAGGTTATCTGGATCGGTGCCGGGTTTTCCCCCAGGCCGATGTAGCCTTCCTGGATGAGCGCATTCCACACCGTAAGCAGTTCCACGACATCCGGCGACGTGAAGTAGGGCGAATCGAACTCGTCCAGAACGGTGCCGTCATCCATCAGCGCGTGAAACAACATGGCGCGCACCACATCCCCCTGTGCCGAAATGCCCGGCGTCACCAGCACCCCGTTTTCGTCTTTCTGCGTCAGCGTGCGGATCGCGGTATCGTAATCCGCCAGCGTCCAGGTTTCGTCGGGGTAGGTCAGCCCGGCAGCATCGAATGCAGCCGTGTCGTAGGTGATGATGTAAATATCGGCAGAAAACGGCACCGCCCAGATGCCGCGATCCCACTGGAACGAATCCCACACGGGCGCGAAGAAGTCATCCTCGTTCATCGTGGGATCATCCGCCACCAGCGGCTCAAGGTTCAGGTAATAGCCCGCGCCGGTGGCTTCCGGCGTCACGAAATAGCCAGAAGCCGTCACGAGTACCGCATCTGCCTGGCTCACATACGCGCCTACAGACTCAAAATAGCCTTCAAGATCGTCGTTCGGCGGGCTGAAGGCAAACGTCAGGCCGCTGTCCACCAGTTGCAGCGTGTAGCCGGGGTTTTCTGCCTCAAAATCCGCCACCAGTTCTGTGGTGAAGGTATCATCAAACAAACCGGGAAGCGCGATGGTAATGGGCGTAAGCGCCTGCGCCGAAAGCGGCACGCTCACGATAAGCAGCAGCACGACCAGGACAATAAAACGTAAACGCATAGGATTGAGAACCTCTCGTATAGAAAGCCTGCTCCCCTGATTATAACGGCAAGCCCAGCCACAATCCCCCCCAGACATTGGGACGGGTGGTATTCAGAAACGGGGGGCGTGACGACGCATGGAAAACACAAATCAAATGCACCCCCATGGGGTGCATGTGCGCAGGGGACTGCTGCCGCCAGGTCACGCTGGTTTCTGGCCGTAAGTTTCCATCACCTTTTCATCGCAATCGGCGCGAGATACCCCTGCCTTCAGGCATGGGGAGGGATAGCGCC
>CAZQIJ010000419.1:0-4321 GCA_964592955.1 uncultured Anaerolineaceae bacterium | reverse complement strand
ACACTGGTTGAGGAGTATACTGTTTCAGTACCCTCAACGGGTCGGCAGGTTCTGCAACTGATTTCAAAATCGCAATGCCGCGCTTGAGATATTGTTTCAGTACCCTCAACGGGTCGGCAGGTTCTGCAACCACTACCTGGTGCAATCTGCTGCACTAGTGCAGCGGTTTCAGTACCCTCAACGGGTCGGCAGGTTCTGCAACAGTAGATTGGGGAGACGGATCGACAAATACCTACACGTTTCAGTACCCTCAACGGGTCGGCAGGTTCTGCAACACGTCACATTGTATCATGCTTTTGGGCTTTGCAGAACCTTGTGGTGAGATTTCTGCCAAAAAACGGCCATTTTGTCGATCATTTTTGTGGCAAGAATCTCAGAAAAGGGTTTCATAACGCTCAGTTTTCGCAACTCGGACTCTGTCGGAAATCGGGCAGGAGTTGCGACACCTACACAACATCATTGCAGAAGCGCCGGAACTCGCATTCCAGGCACGGACGAATTGACTCCGGAGGCCGCGGCATGTATTCAGTGTCAGAAATTGTCCGCATTTGCGACACCACCTCGACCACCTTGCGCCGGAGTTGCGGAGAGAAGCGAACCCTGACCGTTTTTCGAGCCTGGATCAGGTAAAGCAGGCCAAACGGAACCTTGAGTTGATAGTGTTCCTCCGCCATCATTGCATAGGCGGTAAGCTGAAGTTTGAAATGCGGAAGCTCGCGGCGTGCCAGTTTGTAATCCACAGGGATGATCTCTCCCTGGTGCCAGATGAGTTCATCCACCTGCCCGCTAAGGCCCAAACGGGTTGAAAGCAGCGGGACATCAAAGTGTCGTTCTGCCTGTTCCAATCCATCCAGACTCATTGTTCTGCGCAGCGCGCGCTTTGGCTCATCTTCATGCCTGCGGATTGCAACCGCCATCTTTGTCGTTGTCGGTCGAATATCCGGCAAACAGCGATGATAGTAAAGAATACGCGCACAGTAATCGAACTGTTTCAGGTCAGTGACCGTAAACAGCGTATTATCCCCGTCTGGCACCGCCCACCTCCAAACGCTTTCGCCAGTCATCTTCCGCAATCGGGATGAGCTGGATGTTGCCATCGCCTTCACCAAGCAGTTCTTCGATGCGCAGCATGATCGCATCTTGGTTGGTACGCGAGAGTTTTCCACTGAAGGTGCTAAGCTGAACCCGATCCAGTCCGTAATCCAGACACACATCTGCTATCTTTGTTCGGGTACGATCCTCACTGATGTCGTAGACCAGAATCACACGTTGCATCTCACCATTCCCCTGAAAATGGCAGATACATGTCACTCTCACCCCGAAAGTAGCCTGCCATTCGCCGTGCCTGACTCTGGATCACGGCGCGCAGCGGAAAACGCTTATTATCATATCGCACACTGGCATCCAGATGTGTCAACAGATGTTCCGTCAGGATACGGCGTGTCTCCATCGATAGCTTTCCATCGTCCTGCTGTTCAACGCGGAAGCCGCGTGCCGCTAACCCAAAAACGACACGATCCACAACTACCTGCCGGAATTCTTCAATGAAATCCAGGACAAGCGAGATTTTGCCAGGGCGATCAGCATGCAGAAACCCGGCAAAAGGATCAAGCCCGGCCAGCACCAACGCCTGTTCGATGCGCGTGTACAGGACTCCATAGCCGTAATTGAGCAGACTGTTAATCGGGTCTGTCGCGCCCTGATGCTGGCGTGTAGTCCACCCATACCCTTCAGGAACAATCAGACGTACTGCTGACCAGTAGCGCTGACCCGCCGCACCTTCGATGCCCATGATGACATCGCGCACCGCCTCAACATTATCGGCCTCCAGCGTTTCGATTTCCGTCTGTGCATCGCGGATTTCGTCAGCGGTGAGGCGCAGTTCCTGGTAGATTTCGGGTGCGGTTTCCTTGCGATTCTTGGCCATGTACTTGAGTGTGGCGCACTGGTTGTGGAGTTTGGCTGCAGTCACCGCTTTGGCGATCATTAGCCCACGCTGATCCTGATAAGCCAGGATCTGTTGGCGACGTGTCAGCACCGTCGCACCCAGTCCCGCCGCATATACTGAGGCGTAACAACGTCCGATGGAGTCCATGAAAAAGATCGGAACCCCTTGGGCACAGCAGGCTTCCAACGCATCTGCCGACACGCTGACTCCCTTGCTGAGTACCTGGACAGAACGCAGATGCATCAGCGGTGCTTCGACTACCGTTTTTTGTTGCTGAGTAATGCGCAGGCGCTGCTGGTGCTTGCTGATGAAGGTGCCGAACGTGTCGGCGATCAGATGTTCAACGATCATAGAGACTGCTCCTTATCCTGTTCAGTATCCGTAATCTTCAGCATAAGGAGCAGTCGGAAAAAATGTTTCCAGATTGCGACGCACTTCAGCCGCCGATTTCCATCCAACCGTTCCCTTTGATCGCGTTCTTGCCAATGTTTACCAGTGATGCCCACACCAACCACAGGCGCAGCAGCGTCATGTCACCTTCCAGCAACACACTGCCCACAAACCCACTAACGTCCTGCATACGGTTGGCGCGTCGCGATCCACTGAAGGCGCGTATCCAACGCGTTTCGTCACGTCGGATGCGCACGTTCAGCGCGTGCTTGTGCAGAGCCTCATGACGCGTTTTCCAGGTGTCCTGTGGCTCCGGCGTGCCATAGTGCAGTTCCAAAGATTGCAGGCGTTCCAGAACCCGTATCACGAGGATATCCGGCTGGGGTCGCGTAAGCAGTTGACCATCACAGACCAACTGAGTTGGAGTCAGAAAATGCAGATGGAGCCTGTGGGGTGGTAAAGTATCCGCGTAGGCACTGACTTGCTCACCGGTCACGGGAAAGCCTGGCATCCGTACCGGGCTTCCAGCCTGGTACAGCAATGCATGTGTTTGGGTGATTGGATTCACTGCCTCCACGCGTTGCAGGTCGAACCGCCCGCGCCCGAAGCCGATCCCCTGCTGACCAAGGCGGCGCACGGCCTGTAGCAGATAAGGAAAAATCGTTAGCGCACTGCCCACCAGCACCAGCTCCAGTGTAAACACGTCACCTGTCATGAACAGCGTGTCGTCTCCAGCGCGAACGGCCAGCGGAGGACGAACGATCAGCGGGCGTGCTGGATTCACACCGCGTGAACTGTCCGCTTCCAGTGCCAGCACGAAACACATCGGGCAGTGCCAACTGTGCCCCACATCACCCTGTCGCGCAGGGTCGGTGCAGGCAAAGTCACGCAGCACGTCCCACAAGGCCCCACGCCACTGCGCGCCTGCGTGAGCCCCGAAGTGAATCGTCGTCACCGCTTCACACGTCAGCCGGATGTGATGCAAGTTCAGATCAAAGGGCTGCGTCATCAGGCTCGCCTGTCTCTGTCAGCCGGTAGTAGCTGTATCCCCGGCTGCTCTGTACCAATCGATAAGGCAGCGCAACATGATGCAGTACACGCTCCTTTCCCAAGGTAATACGGGCATTGCTGTAGATATTGGCTTTGTCGAAGGTCAGTTTCGCGCTGGTATCGTCAAGTTGGATCAGAAGCGCATCCATATCAAAGGTATGCAGGGCTTCTCCGACGACGATATAGCGTCCGTCCAGGTCATCTAACACCTGCGGGACCTCCTGAAGCTGAATGAAGCCACCACGTTTGCCCAGGTAGTTGATACACGCCAGCCATGCAGCAATCGCGTCTGCCTGCTGTGCTGTCTGCACTTCCAGCGCTAGGCCAAAGCCACCATCGAGATAAGCATATTCGCGGTAAGTGATGGTTGGCTGGAATGGATATTTATGTGCCTGGCGCGCTTTCTCTACCGCGGCTGCATACTCGTCCCTCTTGCCTTTGAACTGCCACTCACGCTGATACTTTATGATAGTATTGTTCACAACCAGGCGAGTGGCCGGCCGCAGGGCCACCCGGCACAAATTCAGCCACTCCCACACCACTTCGGCAGCCTCTACCCCCTCTACCCGGCACACCGCGTCCAGCAGCGCCATCTTGATGGCAAAGGGTGTGGGGACGGGTAGTGTCCGTCCCCCAGAAGCGGTTGCAGTGGCAGGTTTGAGCGTGAACAGGGCTGTTGCTTCGTATTCCGCTGCCACCCACATTGTCCCCTCCTTAAGTGTAGCGCAATGCGTAGGGGGCAGTGTTCGCCATAATGTCCCCGATGATGTCGGCGAGATCACTCAAGGAGTTGAACGCCAGCGTATCGACAGCGGCCTCCGGTGCAATACGGTTCAGCGAATCCTTCAGCCGGATCATCTGCTCGCGATAATCATCCTTGAGCGGGCTAACGGTGGGTGCTGGTGTTGCCCCGGCACTGATGCTGACCACACC
>CAZQIJ010000418.1:0-4325 GCA_964592955.1 uncultured Anaerolineaceae bacterium | reverse complement strand
CGTCTGCCCTGGTGAGCACGCGCTACCGCAACGTGTTGGTGGTCTTTCAGAAATCTGTGCGCTCCCAGGAAGCAGAACTGCGCGCGCTTTCTGCCCTGTGCCTGGGGGCACTGCGCGAAGTGACCGCCATCGAAGCCCTGGCACTGCTGCTTAACGACAAGATGGAAGAGGTGCAGCTCGCAGCAGCGCTCGGTCTTGGCGCGATCGGGGTCGAAGAAGCCCTGGAGCAAATGGTCATCGCCTTTACTGCTGGCACCGAACCGCTGCGCCAGGTCATTTCAGAATCGCTGGCAGCAATACCCGATCACGGTTATCCCGTGCTGTATGACGCCATAACTAACGAGGAGATGATGCTGCGACGCGCTGCCGTGTTTGGTCTGCGGCGGGTGCGCGCACCCTGGGCAGTGATCTCGATCTACCGCGCGTTTGTGGAAGATCCGCAGTGGTATGTACGTTCGGCGGCACAACAGGTCTTCCAGGACATGCAGAATCCGGAACTGTACACTGTCCGTTCTTATCCCAACGCTGAAAATATCCCCTGGCTGCGCGATTGGCTGTCTAAGCTGGGCGAAGGCGGCACGGCATCCAGCGCCGATCAGGCCCTGGTGCTGGCACTGGAGGATGCCGATGTGTCCACCCAGGCTGTCTCTGCTATAGCGATTGGTCAGTTAGGGCTGCTTACGGGGCTTGGCGCGCTGTATGAGGCGCTCATCAATCCGAATCCTTCGGTCAGGGCTGCTGCGCACCGGGGTATTGCAGCGCTGCAATATCATCTGGGGCTGGCGCTGCCAACACCGGCATAACCGACAAGCAGAACTGAAGGAGACTGGTTTATGAGCAAGCCGTATCTGGACGCCTTCCGAACCCTGATGGAGAACGCCCTGCCATACCCGCCAGAAGCGGTGGGACTTAAGTTCCGGGCAATGTTTGGTGGCGTTGGGGTCTATGCACACGGGCAAATGTTCGCGTCGCTTTCGAATGCCGGGCTTGCGCTGAAACTGTCACCCCAGGCCCAAACTGCCCTGCTGCAGGAAGACGGCGCGAAACGCCTGCAGTATGAGCCAACAGACCCGCCAAGTAAGCATTATATCGTACTTCCCCAGCCCATTCTGAACGATCATGACCTGCTGGCTTCCTGGATCAGGCAGAGTATTGATCATGTGCAAACGCTCCCGGCGAAACCAGCAAAGAAGAAGAAGTGAAGAACAAGTAAGCGACCCTGGTTTGAGCGTAACAATGCAGGTGCCCAGAATAACCGCACCCCTAGTGGGTCAATTGGTATAAGCAACGCCATCTGTTGAGCGTAAACAATGGCGATGCTCCACACAAATGACCCACTAGTGAAAACCGTGTGCCGCTCGATGCTGGGCGAGCGGCGCACGACGGTTTCATGCGTTACCCTCATTGGGCTGACCGTGGTTGATGACACCAACCGTCATCTCCAGGTTGATCACGAACAGCAGGCCGGTGTTGGGGGAAAGCAGGTCACCCAGCTCATTCTGGGTGACTTCCACCAGTTTCGGAATCAGTTCTGCGGGCACCACCGACAGAATGGTATGGTTTGTGTGTTCCATGCTGTTTATGATGTGCGCCAGCGCGCTTCCCATGGATGACATTGCATGCATGGGAAGCTCCACTGAACCACGATGAAGCTGTTCATGGATCGAATGCAGGCCAAAACTTGGAATAATCGTTACACCTGGCGCACCCACTTCGTGCCATGCTTCTGCCACCTGGAACCCGGCCTCTGACTGTGATGTGATTAACACTACCAAACGCATTTACACCCCTCCCACACGCTCTGAACGCGCAACTGACTCCCGCTGAAAAGTCCACCGTACCAGCGGTGGGGTTAAAACAGTCGTCAGCAAGATGACAAGAAACAGCGACGCAAACAGCTCGCTGTTGGGATCAAACACCCCGGCAGTGATTCCGAGCGAGGCAATAATCAGCCCCACTTCGCCACGCGAAATCATGCAGACGCCAAGCTGAATGGCAGGTTCCCGGCCAAAGCCTCCTAGCTGTGCGCCGGCCGCTACGCCGATCAGCTTTGAAAGCGCTGCGGATACCAGGAGCAGCCCTGCCAGCGGCAGCGCGGACAGCGTAAAAGCCCCTAGATCGGTTTGCAGGCCCACGTTAATGAAGAATACCGGAATCAGCAGCACATACGCCATACCGGCGGTGACCTCTTCGATGCTGCGTTTAAGCCCTTCGTTTGTGATGCGGCTAAGCCCAACCCCGGCGACAAACGCCCCGGTAATGGGGGCAACCCCACCCAGCTCTTCTGCGGCCCAGCCAAACAACAGCGCCAGCACAAAACCATAGGTGGCAAGCCCGTAAGACTGCACCAATTCTGACCGCTCGTTCATCCAGGTGAAAACCGGCGGCACCACAAACCAGGCAACAGCCAGCGCCCCGGCAATGTAGACGACCATACGCACGATGACCAGCAGCGCGTCACCGCCACCCGTGGTGTTTGGCGCACTGAAGGCTACGGCCAGCGAAACCATCAGGATTGCCAGCACATCATCCACCAGGGCCGTTGCCAGCAGTGCATTGCCCACTTTCGTGCGCAGGACGCCTAATTCCAGCAGCACCTGTGCCGAAATGCTCACAGACGTAGCGGCCAGCGTGACCCCGGTGAAAAGCGCGCGGTCTGCCGAGTAGCCGAAAAGCGCAACAACCAGCGCACCCAGAAGTACCGGCGCTACAGCCCCAAAGAACCCCGCCAACAGGGCAACCCTGCCAACACGCAGGAGTTCGCGGATGTGAACTTCAAGGCCAATGTTGAACATAAGCAGCAGCACGCCAAGCTCGGCCAGCTCGTAAATCGTCTCATGCAGGTCTATGCCATGAAACACACCCCAGTTCAGCATATCCAGCACGGTTGGGCCTAACAGCACACCGGTTAGAAGCTGGCCAAACACACGCGGTTGGTGAACAAGGCGCGCCAGCGAACCACCAACCCTGGCACTGATCAGAATGACACCGAGCGCCAGCATAAGCGGGATAAACGGATTCACGGCCTCGACCGAGGGTTCTTCTGCCTGAGCTGCCGTCGGCAGTGCCAGTATCATAAGAATCAGCAGCGGGGTCGCCGCACGTTTAACGAACGTCAGCATGGGTACGAAACGCCTTTCTTGCTCATCGTGTGCGTGGTACGACGATTGGTGTGCTGCACAGGGCAAGCAGATTCAATTCCGCGTTTGCAGCCGTTGGTTGCGCCAGCAAAAGGTGAAAGGTGGTGCGGGTTCTGGTTGATCTTCCCTGGCAGGGGGATTCAGTGCATGCGGCTCGCCACGAAACATTATCATTATAGCAGCGCATCGTCAACAGAGGGCGAAATTCATGCGAAATTCACGAACAGGGTCGCGAGCTATATTTATCCCAGCGCCACATCAAGGAACATCATCAGCGCAAAACCAAAGAGCGTTGCCATTGTTGTCATGTCGGTGTTGCCCGCCCGCTGTGCTTCCGGTATCACTTCCTCAACCACGACAAAAATCATCGCGCCAGCGGCAAAGCTCAGGGCATACGGCAGCAGCGGTTGGATGGTGAGTATGGCAATTGCGCCGATGACACCCGCAACTGGCTCCACCGCACCCGAAAGCTGACCGTACCAGAAGCTTTTGAACACAGGCATTCCCTCACGGCGCAGCGGCATAGAGACCGCAACACCCTCAGGAAAATTCTGGAGTCCGATGCCGATGGCCAGCGCTACAGCCCCGCTTAGTGTCGCGGTTTCCAGTCCTAATCCAACCGCGCCAAACGCGACCCCTACCGCCAACCCTTCTGGAATATTGTGCATCGTAATGGCCAGCACCAGCAGAATTGACCGGTGCCAGCTTGTAGGGAGTCCCTCTGCTTCATCGCGGCGGGCACCAATATGCAGATGTGGAAGAATCAGGTCGATGCCGCGCAGGCACAGGCCGCCGAAAAGGAATCCGACGACGGCTGGCAGCCAGCCCGGTACGCCCTGCGCTTCCGCTGCTTCGATGGCGGGCGAAAGCAAAGACCAGAAACTGGCGGCGATCATCACACCACCGGCAAAAGCCAACAGCCAATCCAGAAGCTTCTGATTGACTTCTCGAAAAAGAAAGACCGATCCTGCCCCCAACGCAGTCACGGCCCAGGTAAACAGCGTTGCGGCAAGCGCCTGCGCGACAGGGGAGGCTTCAAGTAGGAACTGTGGCAGCATATTAAAGCACCTGGTGTGATTATGGGCTCGTGCGAAGTCCGGTGAAGTAGGTCGTTGGAAAATCACAACGCTGGCAGTATGGAACCGGCAGAGGGACGCTCAGCGTGCGGACGATCGTGCGGCAGTG
>CAZQIJ010000417.1:0-4326 GCA_964592955.1 uncultured Anaerolineaceae bacterium | reverse complement strand
TCATAAAACCCGGTGAAGGGGTTGTAATCCCCGCTGCCATAGCCCACCACCAGCCGCGCCGGGATGCCCTGCGTGCGCAGCATGACCACCATCGCGCTCACGAAGTGCTCGCACACGCCGCGCTCGTCCACAAACAGGAACTGGTCTACGGCGTCGGTATCCGGGGCTTGCGGCGGCGGGAAGTAATCGTAGGGATAGGCCGTCAGCAGATAATCGCGCACGGCGATCACCTTATCGTAGACGGTGGGGGCGTCTGCCGTCAGGCTGGCGGCCAGGTCGCGGGTGCGCTGTGTGATGGTTTGGGGGAGCTGAAGAAACAGGGTTTGCACGGTGCGCGGGATGGCGCTGTCTGCATAGGTTACGGCGCGCAGCACGTCCGGCGAAAAATCCACGCGCGACGACACCACCGAATAGATCATCCCGGCAGAGAGCGGCTCAGACACGCGGTAGCCGAAGGTGTTATCGCGCGCGATGGTTTCTGCCGGGAAGAAGATCTCAGACGGGTAGCCGCCCACCCACAGCACGTTGGGCATATCCTGCGCGATGTAGAAGGTCTGCGTGAACTGCTCACCCTGGGGCCGCCCTGTGACGAAGCGCGCCCGCCCGCGTGGCTGAAGGGTGTTCATGCGCGTATCCGACTGGCTCCAGGAGCGCCCGTCATACACGTTATAGGCGTAGCCGCGCCAGTAGCTCCACACCGGGCTGGAGACATACATCATGAGCGTGTCGCTGAGGCCGCCGCGATAGCTCAGATCCAGCGACTGCGAGAAGCCGGGGTAATATTCGCTGCGCTGGTTGGGATCCACCAGCCCTTCGATCTGCACCAGCGGCACGGCGGGGTTGATGATCTGGGCGGTGGGTTTGCCGGTGATGGGCAGCCGCAGCGTGATGGGCATGAACAGCGGGCGCGTGGAGAAGCGCGGCGTACAGGCGAAGACCAGCGGCACCAGAATCGCCAGCAGCAGCCCCGCCTGGCCCACGCGCCGCAGCCAGCCGCGCCGCGCCCGGCCTTCGCTGGCCTGCGCCGTGAGGATGACCGCGTTCTTCCTGTGCCCGTCTTCGGAGTCCGCGCGCCACAGGAACGCCATGCACAGCCCAAAGAAGGCGATCATAAACACGCCGAACGCTGTATCGCGGCTGAGCGTGGCGGCCACATACAGCATGGCCAGCCCCAGCCCCAGGCCAGAGATCAGATTGGTGCGCGTGAACAGCTCAAAGCTGACGATGGCGGTGGCCATGACCGCGAACACCGCCTGCGGATACGGTGTGCCCACGAAGATCGCGCCAAACATCCACAGCAGCGCCGCATGCAGCGCCACGAAGACCACACGCCGCACCCAGCGGATGGGCTGCGCGCAGCGCCGGTAGGCATAGGTGTGCCCGGCAGCCAGCGCCGCCGCGCCCAGCGGCAGAATGAGCCACAGCCGCGCGGTGTAGCTAAGCGCCAGCAGCGCCACGATCTGCGCCGCATAGACATAGGCGCGCAGCATGGCGGATATTTCTGGCTGGCGCGCGGGTTTGGCGGGTTCAGACGTAGGAAGGGGTTGGGCTTCGGACTGCATCGCGTGCGTATCCTGTGAACGGTTGTCGGAAGTTGTGGGCAAGTGCCCCCATTATCGCACAGCAGCGGCGGTTGTGTCTGCCCCCTGGTGGTGAGTGCTGTCGTGACTGCGCAGGTATCGTTCGTTTATCGTTGCCGCCTCACCCCCTCGCTGCCGCTCTGCCCGCCGGTGCCCTGCACCCCGCCCAACCATTAATGCGCTGGTACTGGCGTGGATTGGGAATTTCGCCACAATTATAGGAGTAGTCAACGCCCGCCTGTTTTTCGTGGAGACCTGCTCTGTGACGCCGAACCCGGATACCAGCCCTATCTTCGTTTTTGCCAGCGGCCAGCGCTGCGGCAGCACCCTGCTTCAGCGCTTCCTGTGTACCCATCCTGACCTCATCGTGTGGGGTGAACACGACGGCGTGCTGGAGAAAATATTCGCGGGGTTTGAACGCCTCGACGAGTGGCACGATATGTTCCACCACCACTACGAAACCTACATGACGTTAGGCCCGGTCGATAACTTCATCCCGAACCTTACCCCACCGCGCGAGCACATCCGCCACAGCCAGAGCGAAGTCGTGCGTAACCTGTGGCAGCGCACCGCCCACGCGCACGGCAAAACATGGTGGGGGTTCAAAGAGGTGTTGTATGGGGCAGATATGGCGCTGAAGCTGCGGGCGCTGTTCCCCAGCGCGCGCGTCATCCACCTCACGCGGCACGTCTTCGGCGCGTTTACGTCGCTGCTGAATGAGGAACGGCTGAAACCCGGCGAAAATTATGTGCCGCTCAAGGAATTGTGGACGCGCGCCCGCACCATCGAATGGATCGCGCGCTATGTGCGCATCAATCGCAGCTTCTACCACACCCCTGGCCTCTCCCCGGACTGGGTATACCATCTGCGCTATGAAGACCTGACCGAGAACACCGCCGCCAACGTGCGCAAACTTACCGATTGGCTGTGCCTGGATTATCACGCGTTCAATCACGACGTGTTCCAGCACAAGATCTACACCGACCGTGTGAAAGGCCACGATCTGCGCCCGCGCATCACCTGGGACGACCTCAGCGGCGAAGAATACGCGCTCGTGATGTCAGATGAGGTGCTGGAAGTGGCGAATATGTTACACTACGTTATGCCGCAGCGCAAAGCGTTGAAATGAACGCCCAGCCGCCAGCGCGCCCGAAGTTGATTGAGATCCCAAACACATCCATAATAGGAAGACCAACCATGAAGAAACTGCTCGCACTGCTTATGATTGTCATGGCCGCCTGTACCCCACAGGCCGCCCCCGCCACCAGCGTCTCCACCCAGCCTGGCGCGGCGATGCAGGAAACCGCCGAGACTGCTGAACCGACCGACGCACAGACGGAAGCACAGACGGACGCACAGACGGAAGAAGCCACGTCTGCGGCAGATGCCACCGAAGATGCCACCGAAGACGCAGCCGAAGCGGCGCAGCCCGCCGCGCTGCTGGACCCGGAGGCCGTGTGCCCGTCTGGCAGCCCCACGCTGGTGATCGCGGCGGGGTCTGTGGGGCAGGAACTGGAACTGCTGAACGCGTCGCTGGCGAGCTATATGGAGCTGTGCCCCAATGTGACCGCCGAAGCGCTGGAAACCGGCGACCTCGTCACCGACCGGCTGGGGCTGTATAACCAGTTCCTGGCCTCGCGCAGCGCCGCCGTCGATATCTATTCGATTGATGTGATCTGGCCGGCCATCGTCGCAGACCACATGGTGAATTTCTACGACTATTACCCGGCAGACAGCGACTTCATCACGCAGCACTTCCCCTCCACCATCGAAAACAACACGGTCAACGGGCGGCTGATCGGCATGCCCTGGTTTATCGATGCCGGGATGCTCTATTACCGCGCCGACCTGCTGGAAAAGTATGGGCTGGAGATCCCGCAAACGTGGGCAGAGCTGGAAGAAGCCGCGCGCGTGATCCAGGACGGTGAACGCAGCGAGGGCAATTCGCAGTTCTGGGGCTATGTGTGGCCCAGCAACACCGGCGAGCCGACCACCATCGCCAGCCTGGAATGGCAGGCCAGCAGCGGCGGCGGCTCCATTATCGACAGCGCGGGCGGCGTCAACGTCAATAATCCAGAGACCATCGCCATGATCGAGCGCGCGTCTGCCTGGCTGGGGAACATCAGCCCGGATGCGGTCATCGGCCACACGCCGTCAGATACCGCTGCCATCTGGTACGAAAGCAACGCGGCCTTCATGCGCAACTGGGGTTTCGCCTATACCCAGAGTGAAGCGCGCGAAGAACTGGCCGGCAACTTCGGGGTTACCACGCTGCCGATGGGTGACGACAACGCCGCCCAGCACGCCTCTGTACTGGGCGGGTGGCAGTTGGCCGTCTCGCAGTATTCGGAGGATATCGAAGCCTCTGTGCTGCTGGTGCGCTATCTGACCTCGTATGACGTGCAGAAGTTCCGCGCCATCCAGGGCGGCTACTTCCCCACCATCGAGGCGCTGTATGGTGACGAAGAACTTCAGGCCAGCGAACGGCTGTTTGCCGACGCCGAAGAAATCTTCCCGACCACCGTCGCGCGCCCGTCCAGCGTGACACGCGGGCGCTACAGCGAAGTGTCGCGGCTGTACTCTGACGCCGTCCATGCGGTGCTGCGCGGCCAGAACGACGCCCGCACCGCGATGGAAGACCTTCAGTTCGACCTCGAAGACCTGATGGCAGACATCCTGGGGCAGTAGCGGCTGCGCGCGCGCCACGCGTTGCCAGCCCTCACCCCCTGCCCCCTCTCCCCAACGC
>CAZQIJ010000416.1:0-4357 GCA_964592955.1 uncultured Anaerolineaceae bacterium | reverse complement strand
CGCGGCGACGAACACACCGGTCGCGGCGACGAACACACCGGGCGCGGCGACGAACACACCGGTCGCGGCGACGAACACACCGGTCGGGCCAACCGCTACCAATACCGCACAACCTTCATCCCGTCCCACCAAACCGCAGCTCATCAGTCCCATTCTGGATGAAGTTGTCAGCGGCACCTTGCGTCCCACATTCGTGTGGCAGCCGAATCCTTCTGGTGAAGCTGTAACACACTACCGCGTCACGCTCATGGATGCTGCGAGTATCGTGGTATTCCAGGAAGACCTTGAAGCCGCTGACTGTGACGCGACCTGCGAGATCAAATCGCCGCGCGATTCTGCCTCAGGTCAGTACAGTTGGCATGTACGTGCCTATAACGCGCTTGGCAATCGTAAGAGCGCACTCGCAACCTTCATACTCAAATATCCTGGGGTGCCGCCGCTGGTAAGGCCGGCTGAAAATGAGACCGTCGAGACCACACAGCCTGCTTTCATCTGGGAAGAGGTGCCCGCCGCCACAGAATATCGCATCAAGGTCTGGAATGCAGAGTCAGTAGTGGTCATCAAGACGGAATGGTATGCTCCCGAAGAGGACAGCGAGTCTGTGGTCTTCTGTGACGGGAGTGTGTGCGAGTTCACACCAGCAGACACACATCTGCTCAACGGCGTTCACACGTGGAAAATCGAAGCCCGCGCGCCGTTCGAGACCGGTACACTGCGCTCCAAATCGTCGTTGGGGACATTTACCGTAAGCTTCCCCGGAACACCGGGCCTGCTGCTCCCTGCCAATGAGGCCATCGACGTTGAAGGCACGCCGCAGTTTTCGTGGACGCCCGTTACCAATGCCGAAGGCTACCGTCTGGTCATCCAGCGCGGGCAGACGACTGTGTTCTCTGAAGCGGTTGACGCCGCATGCGACGACACTACATGCACCTTTACACCTGACCTGAACCTCGATGCTGCGAAGTACAAGTGGCGCGTTATCGCATTTGCTGACGCCGGTGGACTGACCTATAACGCGCGCAGCGCACACTTTAAGTTTACCGCTGCTCCATAAATACTGAGATCATGGGGTTTCACAGCCACGCTGTCTGTGGGGTGAATTCCGCAACAGGGGCGAACACGCAGGTTCGCCCCTACCTGCAGACACGAGGATAGATAGGGACGACCGATGTGTCGTCCCGTGTCGTCCCGTGTCGTCCCGTGTCGTCCCGTGTCGTCCCGAAAATACGAAACCTGCCTCACAATCTGAAATGTACCCGTGTCTGTGTAACGCCGGTTTGCATATGGGCGCACTGGTGTAGAATCAGATGAGCATATTCACACGAAGAGGCGCACCATGCTGGTCAACAAACGCTATGAACTGCGAGAACGTCTGGGTGAGGGCGGTATGGGAACCGTGTACCGCGCCTATGACAGACTTACAGGGGTGTTTGTAGCACTCAAGAATATTCTCGCCGTGGAGGCCGCTTTCCCTACGGGTTCCCAGACGGAAGACATTGATGCGCGTGTTGCGCTGACCCGCGAATTCAAAACGCTGGCCTCCTTGCGGCATCCACACATCATCAATGTGCTGGACTACGGTTTCAACGCCAATAACGAACCCTACCTTACGATGGAACTGGTGAACAGCGCGCGCGATTTTCTCACCAGCGGTCGCCTCTACGAAACGCCGCAGGAAAAAGTCGCACTCACCATCCAACTGCTGCAGGCGCTGGCCTACCTGCACCGCCACAACGTCATTCATCGGGACCTCAAGCCTGCCAACGCGCTGGTCACGCCGGAAAATCAGCTCAAACTGCTCGATTTTGGTCTGGCGATAGAACAGGGCACAGAAGATATCCCGGCAGGTACGCTGCTCTACATGGCCCCAGAGATTCTGACCGGCAGCACGCCTTCCAGTGCCAGCGATCTCTACGCCGTCGGCATCATGCTGTATGAGATGTTCGTCGGGAAGAATCCGTTCGACCGTCCGCAGCACTGGGAGACGATCAACGCCGTTCTCAACGATCATCCCGACATGCACCCCATCCAGACACTGAGCGAAACCCTCATGACCGAAGTCATGAAGACACGGGTCGTCAACCCTGAGACCCTCACCGTTATCGAACCTGAAGCGCTGGAACTGGAACCGGTCACGCTTAGCGGGGCCGACTTTACGAAAATCATTTCGCATCTGCTGGAAAAGTCACCGGAAAAGCGCTACCAATCCGCCGAGCAGGTCATAGAGCTGTTGTGCGAGGCCGTCGGCCTGCCTATTCCGCTGGAACCGCCCGCAATCCGCGAGAGCTTTCTTCGTGCCGCACGCTTCATAGGGCGAGACGCGGAACTCAACCGGTTAGCCCTGGGCCTTGAAGGTGCGCGCAACGGCCAGGGGAGCGCGTGGTTGGTTGGTGGTGAGGTGGGCATCGGTAAATCGCACCTGATGGAGGAACTTCGAATCCGCGCGATGGTAGTGGGCTTTAACGTGATTCGCGGCCAGTGCGAAGCAGTATCGTCTGCCCCCTATCAACTGTGGCGTGAACCGCTGCGCCAGCTCGTCATGCTTGGCGATCCCGGCGATCTGGACGCGGCTGTACTAAAGGACCTTGTGCCAGATATTGCCGCGCTGCTTGACCGTGACATCCCCGATGCGCCGCCTCTGGAGGGCGAAGCCTACCAGCAGCGCCTGCACGCCACCATTGCCAGCATCGTGCACGAACAATCCGAACCGCTGCTGCTGCTGCTGGAGGATCTGCAGTGGGCAGAAGAGAGCCTCGAAATCGTCCGCGTCCTCAACAAGCTGGTCGCGCATCGCCCCCTCATGATTGTGGGGAACTATCGGCGCGAAGAATCCCACGATATGCCGCAGCGCCTTGCCGATATGCAGGTGATCCAGCTTGACCGCTTCACCTCGCAGGAGATTGCACTGCTAAGCCAGTCGATGCTCGGTCAGTCCAGCCCCCATGTCAGCGATTTTCTGCAGCGCGAGAGCGCGGGCAACATCTTCTTTATGATCGAGATCCTGCGCGTGCTGGCAGACGAAGCTGGCCGCCTGGGCAAGATCGCCACCATGGAACTGCCACAGAACCTGATTGTGGGTGGGATTCAGGCCGTTATCCAGCGCCGTATCGACCGTGTGCCAGCGGAAGGGCACAGGCTGCTGAAACTGGCCGCACTGTATGGACGCGAACAGCACACCGAGCTGCTGCACCGCCTGAAAGGCGATACCGATCTTGAGTCCTGGCTGATTACGTGCGCCAACTGCGCCGTCCTGGAAATGGAAAATGGCCGCTGGCAGTTGATCAACGAGCAGCTTCGCACCGCCATTACACAGCGTGTTCTGCCAGAAGAACAGGCAGAACTGCATCGCACACTGGCCATGGCGCTGGAACACCTTCAGGACGACGGTAAGATGAACACGGATGCGACAGCGGCGTCGCTTGCCCTGCACTGGGATCGTGCTGGAGATGCCGCCAAAGCGCTGGTCTGCATGCGCCGTGCCGGGGATGTTGCCTTCAAGACCTGTGCCTTCAAGGATGCGGTCAGTTACTACACCCGCGCGGCTGAACTGCTCGCCATCGTCACGCCAGCCGATCAGCGTGAGATTGAGGCGGGCCTGGCGGTTAACCTGGGCGAAACGCTCTACCATACGGGGGAATATGCCGCTGCCAGCACGCACCTCGCGCACGGCACGGAGATCTACCGGAGTATTTCACCCATTCCAACCCGCGCGCTTGCCCACGCCCTCAATGTGCTGGCAGATGTGTTGTGGCGGCTCGGTGAAAACGCTGCCGCTGCTGAAATCTGCAACGAGTGCCTGATGCTGGCGCGCACCACGGATGACCGTCCGAATGTCGCCAGGGCGCTGAACCGTCTCGGTATGCTGGAACACGATGAGGGCAATTACGCCCAGGCCGGTACCCACTTCAGCGAGAGTCTCGGCCTTGCGCGTGCCATGCATGCTCCCGAAGCAGCCATCGGCCCCGTCAATAATCTGGCGCTGGTCGCCTTCGCCGAAGGAAATTACGAGGACGCACGCGGATATCTCGAAGAATCGCTGGCGTTCAGCCGCCAGACGGGTGAACGCCACAAGATGGCGATCATCCTGGGTAACCTGGGTGCGGTGGCAGGCAGTGACGACAACTTCCCGCTGGCCACCACCTACCTGCGTGAGAGCCTCGGAATAGCGGAATCTATTGGCTACCGTCCTGGCATCATGGCCGCGCTAAGCCATTTGGGCACCCTCGCGGAAATTGAAGGCAATTACGTTCAGGCCTCGGCCTACATGGAACAGGGGCTGGACCTGGCCAATACGATGGGCGATCGCGCGCGCAGCGCCTACATTGCGCCGCCGCCGGGAGCGCAGGGCCTGCGCGGG
>CAZQIJ010000415.1:0-4362 GCA_964592955.1 uncultured Anaerolineaceae bacterium | reverse complement strand
GGTATAGACCGAGCGGTGCAAGTTCTTTTTGCCGCTGAAGGGCAGCAGCGCCAGGTCAACCAGGAGCTGGCCGGCATCGTGGGCCGCGTCGCCATCGGGGCGCACGCTCTCAAGGTCGATCAGCTTGAATTCCAGGTCGGCGTCGCTGCGCGAGACCCCCACCGGTTGAATCATGCGGATCATCACGTTGCGCGAATGCAGATCGCCGTGCTCATAGGCCAGCGGAAAACGCTCCAGCCTGCGCTGCTGCCGCATGATTCCAGCGATGAGATCGTTCAAGCGCTCATCAAACCCGCGCATCACAGCGTAGTCTTCATCGGGCAGCAGTTCCAGGCGCGCCATCTGCTCCATAAACTGCATGATGAAGTCCACATGTTGCAGCATGGGCAGGATGTACAGGTCGCGCAGGTGGTTGGGGGAGGAGCGTTCCGCTTCGCCGTTGCCGTTGCCGCCGCGATGCACCAGCAGCAGAAAATCACCAAGCTGGCGCGCAAGGCGTTTGTGGTCGGCCTTCAGCAGGCGGTCATACATCTCAAACAGCGTCTGGTACTCGTTGAGGTCTTCCATAATGACGAACGCCTGCTGGCGACGCCGGTGGATGTAGCTTTCCTTGGGGATACGCACAAAGCACGGCTGAAGCTTGCGCGGCAGATTGTCGTAATTGCGCCGCTCTTTCTCGATTTCCTCAATCGGGCCATACTTCACAATCAGCGAACTGCGCAGCAGGTCAGTTTTGCCGTAATCCGTCGGATTATAGACACTGGGCTGAATGCGCACCACGTTCGCCTCAGAAAGTCCCAGCTTCAGCGGCACAGGGTCTTCGATGTCGATGCCGATCCAGCGGCGCAGCGCCTGCTGAATGCTCTTCAGTTCCATCCACCCGCCCGCGTTAAACTTCTTAGACATCTCGCGCAGCGGGTTAAGCCACAGGCGCGCCCCCAGCGGCTCGCCCACAAACGCGCTGACCGCCACCAGCGTCCTGCACATGACCAGCAGGTAGTCGTATTCTTCTGGAAACAGCACGCGCAGCGCATTCGGCGCGTTATCGCCATGAAACTGCATCCACCACAGATCCAGGCTGCGCTGAATGGTGGCGCTGATGGCCGGATGGTGGCTGCGTATCTCGGAGAGGTTCTCTATCACATAGCAGGTATTGAGGATGACCTCACGCAGATTCTTCACTTGGTTTTCGATAACGCCCGGTGTGAGCTGGCGTTTTTGCATGGCCTCGATGATAGGCCGCATCCGTTCCCATTTGTTTGGGCTGTTGATGCCCCACACACCGCCGTAGATCTCTGCGTTGTTCAGCAGTTTGCGCAGGGAGTCATCGTGCCCTTTTTCCAGTTTGCCGGTCAGGTCGTAATACAGGCGCAGCGCCAGCGCCATGTCTTTATCCATCACGCCGATCTTGATAATCTCGTTCAGCGTGCGTTTCATCTCGGCATCGGTCACCACGCCACCCAGAACGCCTTTGCTGCGCGCCAGAATCAGCACCTTCAGCGCCCACAGCGTGTCGAAGATCAGCGCAGGCCCTTCCTGACCGGAGTCGCCGTCGCGGTCGATTTCGAAGAAGCGCCCGGATCGCTGCACCACCAACTGCCTGAGCCGCGGCAGGATATACGGATCGTCTGGGCGCAGGTTCAGCAGTCCCTCCAGCTTGATCATTTCCGGCGCGTCGATCACGTCACCTTCTGTTTTCGGAAACGGTGTGCCAAACCATTCGGCCCCGCGATACAGCTCCGGCGCGTTGACTGGCACGCCGTAGGCCAGGAGCGCGGCGGTGTAGTGCTGGGTGACGCGCAGCTTGATGGTGGAGCGTACATCGGGCGACAGCGAATCGTCACTTTCACCGGGGATAAGTTTGGGGTGCTTTTTGTGCGCCACCATCAGGTACGCCGCGAGGCTGGTCATCGTTTCTTCAAACTTTGGGAGTTCGGTGATCTGCATACTGCTTCTTCAAATATACAATAAGAGCTCTTACGTCCCGGCATGATACCATACGAACCCCTGTGTAACGAGGGTGGGCTGCACACCGTACCTGAGCGGTTAGGGTGGTGCAAAAGTTGTCCCGGTTTGGCCAATCTGCTAAGATTGTACAGAAATCCGTGTCAGAGGTTGTGGCAATGAGCACGGAACACGTCTACCGAGCGATCCGCTTCGTCTTGCGCTTAACGATTCCGCTGGCGTTCTGCTTTGGCTTGTTCGCTGCCAGTGCGCAGCCCGTGCCCCGCGTAACCTACACCGTCGATATTTTCGATCCTGATCCGTCGGTCGATATGCCAGATACCGCCCCGGATGACTTCATCTGCGATGTGGGTGGCGGACGCTGCTCGCTGCGCGCCGCGCTCGAAACGGCCAATGCCCGCCCTGGCCCGGATGAAATTATCTTCGCCACCGGTGGCACGATTACGATCAGCAGTGACCTGGAACCGCTGGACGGTGGCGTCACGCTGGATGGATGGAGCGCGGGCGGCACAGGGTATGAAGGTCCACCGCTTGTGCAGTTGAATGATGCAGCGGGCACAGATCACGGCCTGGTTCTGGAAGGGGATTTCAATGTGCTGCGCGGGCTGGCCATCACCGGCTTTAACGCGCGTGGCCTGTGGATTCGCAGCAGCCAGAACGAGGTTTACGGCAATTACATCGGCCTGAACCTGGCGGGTGCGGCAGACGGCAACGCCACCGGGATCGAGCTAGACGCGCTCAGTGGTAACCTCCTTACCCAGAATGTCATCGGCGGAGAAGACCCGCCACAGCGTAACGTGATTTCCGGCAATACCGGTGCCGGTATCCTGGTCAATAAGGCGACCGCCGACCCGGACACGCCAGGATGGGATTTCAGCAGCGGCAATGAAATTATCGGCAATTACATCGGCACCAGTGTTGATGGCGATGCGCCGCTGGGAAACGGGAACGGCGGCATCGTGCTCAGCAGCGATCCAAAGACGTTTGTGAGCATTGGCCGGGGAGCAGCGCCCAACATCATCTCTGGCAATGCCGGTAACGGCATCTCCATTATGGGCGACAGCGTTCAGGCGATCCGCATTCGCGGCAATATCATCGGCATGAATGCCCTCAATTCCGCACCACTGCCCAACACCCAGGACGGTATCGCGATTCAGGGTGGGCAGGTGATGCAGATTGCCAATAACACCATTGCTGGCAATCTGGCGCACGGTGTGCGCCTCAACGGTGCAGCGCGCATCGTGCTGTGTGGCAATACAATTGGCGGCCCTGCTGCCGGGAACGGGGAACACGGCATCCTGATTGAGAACGGCGCACAGCAGAACTTCGTCGGGTTCGCGCCACAGGTTGATGCAGCAGCCCCGCCGGAGTGTGTGGACGGCAACATCATTACCGCGAATGGGCTGAACGCCGTGCGCCTGCCTGATGCCGCCACACGCCTTAACGCCATTCGCGGCAACAGCATCACCGGCAGCATTGACCTGGATACAGCCGGCCAGAATGTGAATGATCCAGGCGACGCCGATTCGGGTGCGAACGACATCCTCAATACACCAGCGCTGACGAACGTAGTTACCACCAGTACCCAGTTTTCAGCGCAGGTGACCCTCATGCATCAATCCGGGCTTGTGCCCGATACCGATGTCTTCGAAGTGCATCTGTATGGCGTTCCGGGCGGCTGCGTGCCAGGATCTGCCACCCTGTATCTTGGCGCGGCACAGGCACGCGTGGACGTGGGCGGCAGCACCACCTTCCAGGTCTCGCTGCCGGGGGCATTAAACGCGGGTGACGGGCTTACCGCCACGTCATCGGCGCGCGATCCGCTCTTTGCCGGTACCTTCATCGATACCCCCTGGCGCAGCACGTCCGAATTCAGCCCATGCCAGACGGCTGCACTGGGGGCAGATGTGTTTATCGAAAAGACCGGAACGCCGCAGAATGTCATCGTGAACCAACCCATCACCTACACCCTGACCGTGACCAACGACGGCCCTGCGGATTCCACCAATGTTGTGGTGACAGACACGCTTCCGGCAGGGGTTACGTTTGTGTCTGCATCGCCGGGCTGTGCCGTCGCCGGTTCGCTGGTGACGTGCGACCTGGGGATAGTTGCTGCTGGCACGTCTGCCAGTATCACGCTGGTTGTCAATGCGCCGTCTGCCGCCGGGACCATTACCAACACCGCACTCGTGCAGGCCGATTTCGACCTGGATTTCAGCGATAACCTGGTCACGCTGGATACCAATGTGCGCACTGCCACCCGCACGCCGCGCCCGCCAACAGCCACAGATACCGCGCTGCCCCCCACCATCACGCCGACCCGCACAGCCACCGCGCTGCCCCCCAATCCAACCGACACGCCTACCCCACTGCCGACCCCCACCGACAGCCCCACAC
>CAZQIJ010000414.1:0-4386 GCA_964592955.1 uncultured Anaerolineaceae bacterium | reverse complement strand
CGGGCGGCGCGCGGCCCGGCCAACCTCTCTGCAATCTGCCGATGAGTCCGCAGCGTGCGCAACTTTCGCGCGGCAGTGTGGTTTCTTAAATAGAGCATTGTTTTATTGCCCCGGTCATCCGGTTTCAGCAGCCACTGCTGGCCGGTGCAAAGACACAATCTCTGCAAACGTATTCAGGAATTCATTGCGCGGGGAAAAGCACCCGCATAACTGAGGATCTTCACCCATCCTCTTTCGTGACTCTGATCCCGGCGCAGGGCCGGGAAATTTCGGTAGGAGAGCATCATGAACGATTTCGGTACCCGGCTGAGCAGAAACCCCATCGCCGTCATCGGCATGGGGGCAGTGATGCCGATGGCGCGCAGCCTGCGCGAATTCTGGGAGAACATCGTCGGCAAGGTGGACTGCATCACCGATGTGCCCGAAACCCACTGGAAGATCGCAGACTATTATGATCCCGACCCCGCCGCCCCAGACAAAACCTACTGCAAGCGCGGCGGTTTTCTGCCCGAAGTGGATTTTGACCCGATGGAGTTTGGCCTGCCGCCCAACATCCTGGAAGTGACCGACGTTTCGCAGATGCTGGGCCTGCTGGTGGCCAAAGAAGCGCTTACAGACGCCGGGTACATCAACGCCGCGCCCGAACTGCGTGACCGCACCGGCATCGTGCTGGGTGTGGGCGGCGGGCAGAAGCAGATTGTGCCGCTGTCGTCTCGCTTGCAGTACCCGGTGTGGGAAGCGGTGCTTAAATCCAGCGGGCTGACGGACGAAGAAACGGCGCAGATCATCGAGAAGATCAAGCTGGCGTACATCCGGTGGGAAGAAAACTCGTTCCCCGGCATGTTGGGCAACGTCATCGCCGGGCGCATCGCCAACCGCTTCGACCTGGGCGGCATCAACTGTGTGACGGATGCGGCCTGCGCCAGCTCCATGAGCGCGCTGAAGCTGGCGATTTCTGAGCTGACGGAGCGCCGCGCGGATATGATGATCACCGGCGGCGTGGATACGGATAACTCCATCGTCATGTACATGAACTTCAGCAAGACCCCGGCGTTTTCAAGGGGGGATGTGCCGCGCCCGTTCGATACCCAGTCTGACGGGATGATGGTGGGCGAAGGCGTGGGGATGATGGTGCTGAAGCGGCTGGATGACGCCGAACGCGACGGCGACCGCATTTATGCCGTCATCCGCGGCATTGGCTCCAGCAGCGATGGCCGCTTTAAGAGCATTTATGCGCCGCGCGGCGAAGGGCAGGAAAAAGCGCTGCTGCGCGCCTATGAGGACGCCGAAATCGAACCGTCCAGCGTGGGGCTGTTTGAGGCGCACGGCACCGGCACCATCGCCGGGGATACCACCGAGGTGACCACCGCCGTCCGCTTCTTCAACCAGCATGACCCGAAGAAGCAGCATATTGCGCTGGGCAGCGTGAAGTCTCAGATCGGCCATGCGAAGGCCGCCGCCGGGGCTGCCGGGATGATTAAAGTGGCGCTGGCGCTGCACCACAAGGTGCTGCCGCCCACGCTGAACGTCACCGAACCGAACCCGAAATTTGACCTGCCGAATTCTGCCTTCTATGTGAGCAGCGAAACCCGCCCCTGGGTGCGCACCGAGCAAGACACGCCGCGCCGCGCCGGGATCAGCTCCTTTGGCTTCGGCGGGACGAACTTTCATGTCATCATGGAGGAATACAGCGCGGAACTGCGCGACGCGAACCGCCTGCACGGGGGCGCGCATGAGGTGATCCTGCATGCGCCAGCGCCCGCCGACCTGCAAGGCGTGCTGGCCAGCGCCCTCGCCAGTTTTAACGGCGAAGAAGGCGAGCGGCACTTCCTGAACGTGGTGCGCGAAACACAAACGCTGCACGTCCCTGCGCCGCACGCGCGCGTTGGGTTTGTGGCGGGGGACGCCAAAGAAGCCGCCGCGCTGGCACAGATCGCGCTGGATACGCTGGCCGCCAAAGGTCAGGCCGAAGAGTGGACACACCCCAAAGGCGTGTATTACCGCAGCGCCGCGCAGAACCTCACCGGGCGCGTGGTGGCGCTGTTTGCCGGGCAGGGATCGCAGTACCTGGAGATGGGGCGCGAACTGGCGCTGAATTATCCCGAAGTGCGCGATTCGTTTGCCCGCCTGGACGCGCTGCTGGCGGGTGACGGCAAAATGTCGCTCTCCGATGTGGTGTACCCGCGCCCGGCCTACACCGAAGCGGACAAGGCCGAGCACGAAGCGCAGATCCAGAACACCAATTACGCGCAGCCAGCCATTGGCGCGCTGTCTGCCGGGATGTACCGCCTGCTGAACAAGGCCGGTTTCCGCCCGGATTTCGCGGCGGGGCACAGCTTTGGCGAACTGTCTGCGCTGTGGGCTGGCGGCGTGCTTAGCGATGCAGACTACTTTATGCTGGTTAAGGCGCGCGGCGCGGCGATGGCCCGCCCGGATGACCCGAACTTTGACGCGGGTACCATGCTGGCCGTGACGGGAGACGTGGACGGCATCGAGCGCGAGGTGGCGGCGCTGGCGGGGGTGCAGGTGGCCAACCGCAACTCGCGCACACAGGTTGTGCTGGCGGGGTCGAAAGCGGCCATCCAGGCTGCCGAAGCCGCGCTGAAGGCCAAAGGCTACCGCGTGGTGGCGCTGTCGGTATCGGCGGCGTTCCATTCGCCGCTGGTGGGCCACGCGCGCGAACCGTTCGCCCGCGCCATCAGCAGCGCTGCGTTCCACGCGCCGCGCATCCCGGTGTATTCCAACGCGACCGGGATGGCGTATCCCAACGACGCCGCGCACATCAAGCAGAAGCTCCAGGATCATATCCTGCAGGCGGTGCTGTTCCGCGACGAAATCGAAAACCTGTATGCGGCGGGGGGCTATGTGTTCGTGGAGTTCGGCCCGCGCAACGTGCTGACGAACCTCGTTAAGGACATTCTGGCAGATAAGCCGCATGTGGCTGTGGCGCTGAACGCCAGCCGCCAGAAAGACAGCGACCGCCAGATGAAGGATGGGGCGGTGCAGCTTCGCGTGCTGGGCCTTAGCATGAACTCGGTGGATGCTTACGCGCATCTGCCGGAAAGCGCGCCGAAGAAGAAGGGCATGTCCGTACAGCTTAGCGGCGCGGCCTATGTGAGCCAGAAGACGCGCGACGCCTACCAGAATGCGCTGGCCAACGGCTTCCGCATCGACCGTGCGCCGCGCGCCGAGATCAGCCCGAACCCCGCGCCGCTGCCCACGCCGCAGCCGGTGGAGCCGCCGCTGCCCACGCCTTCACCGCAGCCGCTGCCGGATCCGGCTCCCAGCCCGCTGCCCACGCCGACACCGCAGCCGCTGCCAGACCCCAACCCCATGCCGCCGCAGCCGCCGGTAGGTCCGCAAGGGGGCGGTGTGGCGCTTGCGACGCTGCTGGACGCATACCAGCAGCGCCAGCACGAGATACAGCGCGCGCAGGAAACGCTGATGCACACCCAGGCGGAATACTTCCGCATGTTCTTTGAACTGACGCAGCAGCAGCAGGCGCTGGCGGCGCAGGGGGCCAGCGCCGGGATCATCGAAGCGGTGACGCAGAGCATGATGCGCTTCCACGATCATCAGGCCGAAACGCTGCGCCTGCACGATGCGTATCTGCGCGACCAGAGCGCGGCGGCGCAGGCGGTGCTGGATCTGATGCGCCAGCACACCAGCGCGGCGCTGAATGGCGGTTTGGCTGTGTTTGCCGCGCCGCCCATCACCACCACGCCGCAGCCCGGCCCGCAACCGGCCCCGGTCGCCGCGCCGGTTGCGCAGCCCGCGACGATGACGATGACGCCACCCGCGCCGGTCACAGCGCCGGTGATAGTGGCACAGCCCGCGCCGGTCGCAGCGCCCATTCCTGCGCCCCTGACGATGACCCCACCCGCGCCAGTCGTGCAGCCGGTGACCGCGCCCGCGTCTAACAACGGGATCTCGGTGGAGGCGCTTTCGGGCGCGATGCTGCGCATCGTGAGCGACAAGACCGGCTACCCGGCGGACATGCTCGAACTGACGATGGACATGGAAGCGGATCTGGGGATTGACTCGATCAAGCGCGTGGAGATTTTGGGCGCGATGCGCGATGATTTCCCGAACCTGCCGCAGTTCAAGCCGGAAGAACTGGCCGAACTGCGCACCCTGCAAGAGATTGTCGATTACATGCGCGATGCGGTGGGGGCGGTGACGATGACGCCACCCGCGCCGGTCGCGCAGCCCGCGCCGGTCGCAGCGCCGGTGATAGTGGCGCAGCCCGCGCCGGTCGCAGCGCAGCCGGTCGCGCAGCCCGCACCGGTGACCGCGCCCGCGCCAGTCGTGCAGCCGGTGACCGCGCCCGCGTCTAACAACGGGATCGCGGTGGAAGCGCTTTCGGGCGCGATGCTGCGCATCGTG
>CAZQIJ010000413.1:0-4420 GCA_964592955.1 uncultured Anaerolineaceae bacterium | reverse complement strand
CGCATGAACACGCTGCCCGCAGCCAGGGCAGGCCGGTTTTTCCTCGATTTCCTGCAAGAGCGCTTCTTCTTCGAGCGATCGTTCGTAGGCTTCAGACAACGTTTCGCGCGGGCGCAGCAGCATGTAGATAAACACTCCCGGTACAGTGAGCACTGCCACCAGGACGCCCACCAGGATTTGAGCCAGCGGATCGCGCGAGCGGGCACGCATATCGCGGTACGCCCAGATGATCATCGCAGCCCAGAAGGTGACCGCGATGACTCCCGCATAAACGGTAAGAATTAAGAAAAGACTGCTTGCGTCTTCGAGCATGGTGCGCTCCACTTTATCGATCTGTCAGCCAATCATAACAGTTGCTACAGCGTCGTGCAAAGCCGTGCCGCATGGCGGGCTGCTGCAAAGCCGCCGGGGGCAGCCCGCCACCCGTCATTCACCCTGTTCATGGGCAGGTATTTTACGCAGCAAACCCTCACGCTCACAGGTTATGGAAAACGGTTTTAGCGTTGGTTTTAGCGTTGGTATGATGGATGCGAAAATCGAGTCCGAAACGCCACAACAATTGCGTCAGTTCTGAATCGGTGCTCCACCAGGCGGAGGCCGTGCAGTACTGGCGTTGCAAAAGCCTGCAACTGGGACTTGTGTCGATGGCGGCAACGCGCCCCAGATGCTATACTGCCCGTTATGATAAGCCTGTATGACATTCTCGAGATCGCAAACGGTCAGCTTTTTGGCGAACCTGCCGCCCAAATCTTTACCGGATTCTGCCTGGATCCTCAGAAGGCAGGCCCCGGCCTTCTGTTCGTAACGCTCAAGAATGATTACGGCGATACCTACCGCTACATTGATGAAGTCGTTGCGAAAGGGGTCGCAGGCATTCTGTGCGGTCGCCCGCCAGAAAACCATGCGGAAGGCGTGTCCGTCATCCTGGTACGCGACACCGTAGAGGCCATGATGATCTGGGCGCGTCACCAGCTCGCCAAAACTGGCGCGAAAGTGATCGGTGTGGCGGGATCTTCTGGAAAATCGACCGTCATCGATACGCTGCGCCTCATCCTCAGCACGCGCTATACTGTTCACACCAGCCCACCAGATACGCCAGATAACCGTCTCGCAATCCCGGTGACGATGTCCAGTATGAAGCCCAACACACAGTTCTGCATCGTCCGCCTTGGCGTAACCCGCCCTGGGGAAATGGCCGCGATGGTCGAAGCGACTCAGCCGGAGGTCGGCATTATCACCTCCATTGATCATGCCTATCTGGAGTCATTTGAAACGCTGGAACAAACGGCTTCCGAAATGGCGCTGCTGGTGGATGCGCTTCCCTCTATGGGGATGGCCGTTCTGAACTATGACGACGACGCCATCCGCGAAATGGGTTTGCAAACCCGTGCCCATGTGATGACTGTGGGCGTGGAATCGTTTGGTGCGAAGATGATGGCCTTCAATGTGGTGGCTGGCCTTAGCGGCACTGGCTTTGACCTGCGCAGTGACGGTGAGCGGTTTGTGGGGCGTTGGGTGCCGCTGCTGGGCAAACACCAGCTCTATAATGTGCTGACGGCGCTTGCGGTGGGCCAGCATTACGATATTTCCCTGGAACGCGGACTGCGGGTGTTGACCAACCTCAGCGCGCTGCCGGGTCGCATGTCTGCGCTTAATGGGATTAACGACAGCCTGATTATTGACGACACAGACGGCGCGACGCCGCAGTCTGCGCGCATGGCGCTGGATTGGCTGGAAGCGGTGCGCGATGAACGCCAGCGTGTGGTGTGTGTCGTAGGAAACATGGATCACCTGGGCAGTTACAGTCAGATGGGCCATCGTCTGGTGGGCCAGCGTGCGGCAGAAGTGGCCGATGTCCTGGTGGTCGAAGGGATGGAGGCGGCGGCTGCTGCCCGCGCTGCGCTCGATAAGGGGATGGACCCACGTCGTGTGTTCACAACCTACAGTACCCGTGACACTGTCAATATGCTGCTGCACCGCCATCCACTGACGCCCGACGACCTCGTGTTCATCACCGGCGGTGTCTCGATGCGCATGGAAAACGTCGTGCGCGCACTGCTGCGCGATGCATCCGATGCGGCGCGCCTCACCCGGCCTGATCTGGAAGATCCCACGGACTACCAGCCGCAGCGCCCAAGCTGGATTGAGATTGACACAGAAGCGCTTGCTGCCAATATCCGCGAACTCAAAGCCTTCATTGGCGACAACGTAACGCTGATGGCTGTTGTTAAGGCCGATGCCTATGGCCATGGTGCGGTACGCGTAAGCCAGACGGCGCTGCTCAACGGTGCAGAGTATCTCGCCGTTGCCTCACTGCAGGAAGCGCTTACCCTGCGTGACGCAGGCATTACTGCGCCGATTCTGGTGCTGAGCTATACCCCCGTGTACAGTGTGCGCCAGGCCATCCGCCAGCATATCAGTCTCACACTCTATGACCTGGATCTGGCACGCGCCTACGAGCGTGCTGCCCGCGAAGTGGGCGGCAGTCTGCGTGTTCACGTCAAGATCGATACCGGGATGGGGCGTCTGGGGGTCATGCCGCCGGATGTGATGCCGTTGTTCCGCCACCTGGCCAAAATGCAGCACCTGGAAGTTGAAGGGCTGCTTACCCATTTTTCGACAGCGGACTCTGACGGAGCGTATGTTGCGGAGCAACTGGCGAGTTTCCGCAGCATCCTGCGTGCGCTGCGTGCAGGAGGGTTCAACTTCAGGTACATTCACGCAGCCAACAGTGCCGCGACGCTGTCTGCCAGAGAAACCCATTTCAACATGGTGCGCGTGGGGCTGGCCATGTACGGCCTCAGCCCCTCAGAAAACGTTCCCGTTCCTGAAGGCTTCCAGCCAGTTATGACCTGGAAGACGATGGTCGCCCAGGTCAAAACACTTCCAGCCGGTCATCCCATCGGTTATGGCAATACCTACATCACCCACACTGAAGAGCGCATCGCCGTGATCCCTGTCGGTTATGCGGATGGCTATCGCCGTGTGCCGACGTGGGGTGAGGTGCTCATTCATGGTCAGCGCGCGCCCATCATCGGGCGCGTGAGTATGGAGAAAACGGTCGTCAGGGTCAGCCACATCCCGGATGTGTCGATCGGCGATGAAGTTGTCCTGCTCGGACGTCAGGGCAGCGACGCCATCACGGCAGAAGAAATCGCCGCACGTCTGGGTACGATTAACTATGAGGTTGTGTGCAGTGTTCTGCCCCGTGTGCCGCGCAGTTAACCCTGGCCGCTGTCACGGCGCAGTGTTGGTTCATCTTCCGAACTGCTTTCTGCGCTCAGCAGGGTAAACAGGAAACGGCCGCCAGCGCCTTTGTGATTGCTCTCCGCCCAAATGCGTCCACCGTGCGCTTCAACGATATGGCGGCAGATGGCCAGCCCCAGGCCTGTCCCCTCCCCTCCAGAGCGTGATGCATCCACCTGGTAAAAGCGCTCGAAGATGCGCTCCACCTGGTCTTCCGGCACACCGGGACCGTTATCCAGGATGCTTACTGTGACCTCTTCATCTCCGCTGGTTGCGCTCACCGTGATTGTTTCACCGCGCGGTGACCACTTCAAGGCGTTATGCAGCAGGTTTACCAGCACACGCTGCATCAGGTCGCGGTCACACAGAACAATGATCTTTTCCGGCACATAACGCGCGATGGTCAGGGTTTTGGTGGCAGTCTGGTCTGCCAGCCGTTCGATGGCGTCGCTCACGATTTCCACAAGCGGCACATCCACCATGCGCACAATGGCCTGGCCGGACTCAATCATGGAGAGGTCCGCCATTTCCTGTACCAGCCACAGCAGGGATTCAGTCTCGCGCGCGATTGCGCGCCGCGACGAAATGCTTTCCTTGCGCTTCGGTTTGCCCTGCTCGTGAAACAGGCTGTCAATAATCAGGCGGATGTTCGCTATGGGCGTGCGCAGTTCATGTGAAATATTGGCGACCATATCGCGCCGCGCCCTGTTCAACCGCACCAACTGCGTTACGTCCTGCAGCGCCAGCCCCACAAACAGGTTACCGTTGCGGCGGATCACCTGCGCACGCACCCGGTACGAACGCTCCCGGATATTCATCTGTTCTTCGTAGGTTTCTTCCTCGTTGGCCAGCGCATTATCAACCATGTAGGCCAGCCCCTGCGCACTGGTCGCAGTGACCAGATGATTCCCCACCAGCCGCTGGTTGCTGAACAGGATTTCGGCGCTGGAATTCGAGGCAATAATTTTGTACTCCTGATTAATTACCAGAAGTGCGTCGAACGCCGTATTGGCCAGGGTCAGGGTCAGCGCCAGCTTATAGGCCTGCTCGCGCTCCATCTCTGCCACGCGTTCCTGCAGCGCCGCTGTGCTGACCTTCTCTGTTTCCAGAAGCTGCCGGAGGTCGTTAGCGGTCTGCCTTTCGGCGGCCAGCGTTTGCCGCAATTCGTTTAGGG
>CAZQIJ010000412.1:0-4427 GCA_964592955.1 uncultured Anaerolineaceae bacterium | reverse complement strand
ACCGGCCATTTCATCGCGGCGTTGGTGTAGGGACGCGGCCTGCCGCGTCCGCCCGGCGCGGACCGACAAACCCGGACAACGCAGGCGTGGTCCCTACCCGGCCCCCGACCACAACCCGGACAACGGATGTCGCACGTGCGCCGCTCAGCGCACCCGGATGACACCGACCAGCGCCTGATCTGCCGCACTGCCCGCGATGGGCAGCCGCGCGCCCGTCACATAGTTATACACGCCAAGCGCGATCACGTAGCGTCCGGGAGGGGTATCGCCCGCGATGACGAAATTATCCTGCACGATGATGGTGTCTGGATCCCACTGGCGCGGCGGCATGCCCATCAGGTCGCGCTGCGCATGGAGCGTGCCATCCCGCCGCAGCATGTGGACGAACACATTCAGCGGCTGGTCGGCACGGGTGACCAGCGGGCGCAGATAAAGCTGGATGTTCACGCCGTCGCGCTGGGCGGCGATGGTGGTGCGCGGCAGGTCCACCCCCACCAGCGCAACCACATCGCCAAAATTGACCGGGTAAGCGAGCGCGTTTGCCCACCCGGCGAGCGGTTCGCGCGGGTAGGGCAGCGTGCCAGGGTCTGCATACACCGGGTGCAGCGCCGCGCGCAGGTCCACCGGCCCCAGGCGGTAAACGTCAAAGCTCAGGCTGCCGTCGGCGCGGCGCAGCGGGGCAAGCCGCTCTGCTGCGTCCAGCAGGGGCTGGTGCGCTGGCGAAATGGGCGCGAACGGCGAAACCAGCAGCAGCGCCCCCTCGCGCTGGACCATCGTGGTGCGCCCGTCGAAGAACGCGGCCTGCGTGCCAGGACGGTAAAAGGGAAAGATGAGCGGGTCAAGCTCTGTATCTGGCGTGGCGATGAATACCCCGTGCGGCGCAGGCGGCAACTGCGCGGCCAGGCGCAGATCCGCGCGGTAGATGCTGTTGACCGCGTCTGCATGCAGCCACTCGCCATGATACTGGGCGAAATCGCGCGCGCCGGTGAGGGCGATTGCCAGCGTCCCCAGCGCCCACACCGCGCGTTTATTGGGGAGTGCGTCCAGCGCCAGCGCCACAAAGACAAACGCCGGGATGCTGGCGGCAATCGTGCGCAGGTATGAGGGGGCAGAAACCGTAAGCAGGCTGGGCACCAACCCCACCAGCGCCAGCGTTACCAGCGCGGCATAAACCGGCTGGCGCGGGCTCCGGCGCAGCGCCACCAGCATCCCGGCATACACCAGCAGCCCCACCGGCAGCAGGAAGAGCGGGCGCAGGGCGATGTTGTAGCGCCATTCGGGGTCGCCGCTGCCGATGGGCAGCAGGGCCAGGCGCGCCGCGTTGTCCTGCAGTTCGGCAGGATTCCCGGCGCGGGCGTCGTTAAGCGGGCGCGCAATGCTGCTGGCACGGTCGAACCCCAGCGGATCGGTGAGGCGGGCAACCACCATCGGGACGGCCAGCGCCGCCGCCAGCACGCCGGTGACGAGGAGCGGGCGCAGCAGGTCAGGCCGCTGGCGCACGGCTGCCAGCGCGAAGACCGCGAACGCCGCATAGAGGGCGAAGGCCGATGTGTAGGTGTAGAGCGCGAACCCCAGCGCCAGGCCGGTGAGGATGGCGGTGCGCGTGCGGGCACCCCGGCGCTGCCACAGGCGATGAAGCCCCCACAGCACCAGCAGCGCCACCAGCGGCAGCAGGTTGGCGCGCAGCCCCACACGGTTGGGGAACACCAGCCACCACGAGACCGCCGCCATCCCCGCCGCGATGTAGGCTGCCCGCCGGTGGACGATCTCGCCGGTCACGCGGTAGGTGAGGGCGACGGTGAGCATACCGAGCGCCAGCGGCGGGAACCTGACCATCATCACCGACGTGCCAAACAGCGCGTAGGAGAGCGCCAGCAGCCACACATAGCCGCCCTCGTGCCCCTGATTGCTCTCATAGAAAACGCGGAAGTCGCCCTGTTCCCACAGGACGCGCCCCTCCTGCGCCTTGAAGATCTCGTCATGCTGCAATCCGGGCGCGCCCAGCCCCGCCAGCCGCACCAGCGCCGCGATGATCAGAATAAGCAGAGGGATAACAAGTTTGTGCATACGGTTCACGATCCGGATGGTATAGGCAAAAACGCGCGTAACGCCCCTGGTATGGGGCCGCCCCCTGCGGGCAAGGGCTGGCTGCTTGCCTGCAACAGCGGCAACGCTGCCAGCGGTGTTACCCACGCGCATCATGATAACACGGCTGGCGCGCTGCCGCGCATGGGCGATTTCGCCTCAGCCACGCCAGCAGTCTGGGCACCACACTTAACAATCTTCCGCTATAATTGCCGTGTGAAGACCATAAGACCCAAGGATCATGCTATGGAATTGTACCTCATCCGGCACGGACAATCTGTGAACAACGCTTTGGGAGAAGACATCGTCCTGCGCGTGCAAGACCCGCCGCTTACCGAGCTTGGTCACCAGCAGGTGCAAACCACCGCCGCGTATCTGGCGACGTCGCCTAACCTCGAAGCGCTGGTCACGCTGCCGCCGGACGACAGCGCGCGCCAGAACACACCGCCGTACCGCTTCACCCATCTTTATGCCAGCGCCATGCACCGCGCCATCCAAACCGGCTATCCCATCGCGGCGCGGCTGGGCCTACGGCTGGAGCTGTGGACGGAAATCCACGAACACGGCGGCGTCTACCTGGAGAAGGACGGCGTCGTCACCGGTTTCGGCGGGCGCACCCGCTCGCAGATCGCCGAAGAATTCCCGGAATGTGTCGTCCCGGAAGACATCACCGAAGAAGGCTGGTGGAACCCGGCTCACGGTCAGGAAGAGATCACGCTGTGCGATGTGCGTGCGCTGCGCGTGGCAGACAAACTGCGCGCGCGCGCCATGCACCCCGATACCGCACAAGACATTGTGGCGCTCATCTCGCACGGCACGTTTATGGATTCGCTCATCAAGGCGCTGTGTGGCACACTGGGGCAGAACGGGTCGCGCCCGGCCTACCATCACTGGCACTACAACACCGCCATCACCCGCCTGGATTTCTGGCACGATGGCCGCGTCATCATCCGCTACGTCAACCGGGTGACGCATCTGCCCACCCCGCTGCTGAGCACCTAGAAGGTTATCGTTATGAAACTGATCCTGTTTGCTTTCGGGTCGCGCGGGGATGTACAGCCGCTGATCGCGCTTGGCAGGGGCCTGCAGGGCGCTGGCTTCGAGGTGGCGCTGGCGGCGGGCACCAATTTTGAGGCGTGGATCAGGCGCGAAGGTCTGGGTTATGAGGCGATCACGGTCGATATCGAGGCCGAGATGCAGCAGGAGCAGGGTGTTGAATGGCTGTCTGGCAGCACGAACCCGCGCCAGGAACTGAACAACATGAAGCGCATGGCAGACAGCATCGCGCCCAAAGTGGCCGATGACATCATGCGCATTCTGCACACGGGCGATGTGTTCATCAGCGGGCTGATGACCGCCGAACCGCTGGCCGCCGCCGCGCAGCGTTACGGCAAGCGGCACATCTTCGCGCCGCTGTCGCCATTCGCCGTAACGCGCAGCGGCCAGGCCGGTTTGCAGTCGCTGCTGCCGAACCGCCATTCGGCGCTGAATCTGTGGTGGGGGTACCTGGTTCAGCGCCTGCTGTTCTATGCGCTTTCTACGCCGTCCCAGGTGCTGCACGCGCGCATGGGCCTGCCGCCGGCCACCGCCGCAGACCTGATGCGCGCCCTCAACCGCGCCAACACCGTGCTGGGGGTCAGCCGCCTGGTTACGCCGCCGCCGCCAGACTGGGACGCCCACATCGTCACCACCGGCTACTGGTTTCTGCCCGCCCCGGCACAGTGGCAGCCGTCGCCCGCGCTGGCGCACTTTCTGGCGTCTGGGCCGCCCCCGGTCTACGTGGGATTCGGCAGCATGTCTGCGCGCAGTCCGCAGCAAACGCTCAGCATCATCCTGGACGCGCTGAAGCAGTCCGGGCAGCGCGGCATTATCCTGCGCGGGTGGGCGGGTTTGCGCGCGGATGACGTGCCGCCAGACGTATTCGTCCTGTATGAAGCGCCGCACGCGTGGCTGTTGCCGCAGATGTCTGCCATTGTGCATCACGGCGGCTCTGGGACGACCGGCGCGGGGCTGCGTGCGGGTGTGCCGTCGTGCGTGGTGTGGCACATCGGCGACCAGAAGTATTTCGGCCAGCGCGTGCATGATCTGGGTGCGGGGCCTGCGCTGCTCAGCCGCCCAACGCTGACGGCGGAGGGACTCGCCAGCGCGATCCGCCAGATGGTCAGCGACCGCGTCATGCAGTCCCGCGCCGCCGAAGTGGGCGAGCGCATCCGCGCCGAAGACGGGGTGGCTGCTGCGGTGCAGGCCATCACGCGCTGGCTGTCCTGAAGCGGTGCGCTGGCGCGCCCTCTCACCCATCCCCGCCCATGCCGGTTTGCGGATGGGCAGGTCATGCCCTGCGT
>CAZQIJ010000411.1:0-4443 GCA_964592955.1 uncultured Anaerolineaceae bacterium | reverse complement strand
TGGCTACCGTTGTTGGTATCATTACCGGGCAAACGCTGATGGCGGCGGGAGATCTGGGTCTGGATTTTGCGATGGTAGTGACATTCGTCGGCATTGTGGTGCCGCTGCTGCACACGCGCCCGATGCTGGTGTGTGCGCTGGTCGCAGGGGTGGGCGCATTGGTGACGGACGGCATGCCCAACAACCTCGGCCTGATCGTCGCGGCGCTGTGCGGCATTGTGGCCGGCATGCTGGCGGACACGCTGCAAAAACAGCGGCAGGAAAGTGCTGCATTCCAGGAGGCCAGGAAGCAGTCATGAATGAGTTTCTGTTGATTGCGGGAATGGCAATTGCGACGTTTGTGGTGCGCTACCCGGTGCTCGCGCTGATGGGCCGCCTAACGCTGCCCCCGGTCGTTCTAAAGGGGCTGCGGTTTGTGCCGGTCGCAGTACTCACTGCCATTGTCGTGCCTGAGATGGTCATTCGCGATCAGGGCGTGGATTTCACCTCGGCCTATTTTGTTGCGGGTGTCTGCGCCATCGCCATCGCATGGTACAGCAAAAACCTGCTGGCGACCATTGTGCTGGGTATGGGACTGTT
Source organism: uncultured Anaerolineaceae bacterium (assembly GCA_964592955.1). Taxonomy (GTDB): domain Bacteria; phylum Chloroflexota; class Anaerolineae; order Aggregatilineales; family Phototrophicaceae; genus CAZQIJ01. The sequence continues at coordinate 3,864 of CAZQIJ010000411.1, read as the reverse complement.
CTTCGTGTTCCGGGCAGTTACAGGAGCGTAATGATGGCAAGCGTTTACGTGGTAACAACCGTCCCGGATGGACATGTGGAAGCTGTGCTGGATGCCATTGCGTCGGTGGGTGGTGGCGTTATCGGCGAATACACGCATTGCGCGTTTACCAACATCGGCAAGGGACGTTTCCGGCCATCAGACGTGGCCAATCCGCATACCGGTGTACGCGGCGAAATCAACGCGGTGGAGGAGTGGCGCGTGGAGACGTTCTGTGAGCGTGGGATTGCCCGGCGTGTCGTCCAGGCGATTCGTACAGCGCACCCTTATGAGGAACCGGTGATCTACATTATGCCGCTGCTGGACGAGGCCGAATTGTAGCGGCCTTGCGGGTCGGTAACTTGCCAACGGCAGAATCGTCACGGATGCCCGCTGGATGTGGGGCAGCGTCCATGTCGGCACGCTGCCCCAAAGACGCATCAGGAACGCAGGCTGGCGCTTAGTTCGCGTTCCGCCGCCTTGATGATCTTCTTGCGCACCTGGGCGACTTCGTCATCCTTGAGCGTGCGCTCATCGGTCTGGTATGTCAGGCTGTAGGCCAGGCTCTTGTGGCCTTCGGGTACCGGAGCACCGCGATAGACATCAAACAGACGCACATCCTTCAGCAGCGTTCCACCGGATTTGCGGATGACCGCTTCGACGGTGGCCGCTTCAACCTCTTCCGCGACCACCAGGGCGATGTCTTCCAACACGGCTGGGGTGACAGGCAGCGACCCCACACGGAACAGCGGGTTTACCGCACCCAGCAGCAGTTCAAGATCCAGCTCTGCCACGAGGACTGGTGCCTGGGTGAGCGCGAGTGTGCGCGCCACCAGTGGATGCAGTTCGCCAATGGCACCCGCCTGCTGGCCGTTGACCAGGACAGCGGCGGAGCGCCCTGGATGCAGACTTGGATGTTCGGTGCGGGCAAAGGTAACATCCCCCAGGTGCAGGCCGTGCAGCAGCCGTTCCACGATGCCCTTAAGGTCGAAGAAATCGACAAAATCGCTCGTCTGTGTGAGCCAGGTGTAAGGATCGCGCGGGCCGGTCATCAGGACGCCTAAGCGACGCGGTTCGTCTGGCAGTTCCTGGCCTTCGCGCGTGAAGTAAACGCTGCCGATCTCGAAGATCTGCACGCGGTTTGTGAAGCGCAGGTTCGACAGCGCGTTTTCAACCAGGCTGACCAGCAGGGTATGGCGCAGCACGGTCTTTTCTGGCGCGATCGGATTAGCCATCGTGACGTAACCGCCCACAGCCACAATTGCCTTACCGCCGACGGTAAGTTCCTGCTCACGTTCAGGCGAGGTGAAACGATAGCTGATCGTTTCCTGCAGGCCCAGCGAAACCAGCACATCACGTGCGCGTTCTTCTCGCTCCAGGGCGGTGTTGGCATGCTGCTGTGGCATAAGGTCATCCATGATGGTGTTTGGGATGGCATCATACCCGTGTATGCGGACAATTTCCTCGACCAGATCCGCCTGGCCGATGACACCGGTGTCGATGTCCATACGGTGATCCGGGACGGTAACGCGCAGCGTATCACCGGCGATTTCAACGTCAAACTGCAGGCGGCGGAGGATACCGGCGGCGGTATCTAACGGCATATCAAGCCCGGTAAGGCGCGTGACCTCGCTGATCGGAAGGTCAATATGCACATCGTGCGGTTTCAGGGGGTATTCGTCAATAATCCCCTGGGCCACTGTGCCGCCGCCCGTTTGCCGCATCAGTTCGATGCCCCGGCGAAGTCCAAGCTCGGCCTGCGACGGATGCACACCCCGGCTAAAGCGTGTTCCGGCGTCTGTGAAAACTTTCTGCGACTGCATCGTGCGCCGGATATTGATGAAGTTCCAGGCTGCTGCTTCGAGCAGCACGTTTTTTGTGTCTGCGCTGATCTCGGTTTCAGCCCCGCCGATTACCCCGCCCAGGCTCAGTACCCCGGCAGTATCCGTCACCAGAATATTGTGCGCGTGCAGTTCGCGCTTGACTTCGTCGAGTGTTTCCAGCGTTTCACCCGGCTGCGGCAGTCGTGTAATGATGGTGGGGGTAGTCTTCCCGGCGCGGGCGACCAGCTTATCGTAATCGAAGGCGTGCAGCGGCTGCCCGATCTCGAACGTGATGTAATTGGTCACATCCACAATGTTGTTGATCGGCCGCTGTCCCACGAGCCGCAGGCGGCGCTGCATCCACTCTGGCGAGGGTCCGATTGCAGTATCGCGCAGCAGCGCCAGTGTGAAACGCGGGTTCAACGCCGGTTCACGAATGTCGATATGAACTGTCCCGGCGACAGCCGCGCCTTCCATGAGCACATCAAACGACGGCATGCGCAGCGGTTTATCGAGAATGGCGGCCACTTCGCGCGCAACCCCCACCACACTGAACGCGCGCGCCAGGTTTGGGGTAAGTTCAACTTCCAGGATGACATCGCCCAAGACATCCTGCAGCGGTGTGCCCGGCGCGAAACCTGGATCTTCATGCATCAGAATGATGCCTTCGTGTTCGCCAGACATCCCCAGTTCTTTTTCCGAACACACCATACTGCGGTTCGGAATACCGCGCAGCGGTTTTTCCTTAAGAATCATACGCTTGGGTTCGTCACTGTGACCATCCCACACCTCAGCGCCTTCCAGTGCCAGGCCCGTCCACAGGGGTTTTTCGAGCGGGCCGAGTCCCTTATACTCAAACAGGTTTGGCGCGCCGGTCACACATTGTTCGAGTTCTGGCGCGCCGTAATCCACCAGCGCCAGTACGAGCCGGTCAGCGTTGGGGTGCGGTTTCACCTCGCGGATCGCCCCCAGCAGCAGTTTCTCCCGATTCCAGACCAGATGATTGGAAGGTGGGTTACGCACGCCATCGACGTGCTGCTGCGGCACACCAAGGTATTCCAGATGGCCGACCTCAAGCCCTGCCAGGGTAAGGCGCTCGGCCAGCAGCTCTGCCGGGATGTCGATATCGACATACGCTTTGAGCCAGGATAATGGAATTCGCATGTTCATTTACTCCGTTTTATGTGTGATTCAAGGGTCGCCTATTCACCAGTTACTCTGCGATCTGTTCGAGCGCCTGTGCCATGCGCGCCGCGATAAGTGCATTTCCCGGTGGTATCACATGGAAACTGTCATACCAAAGCTGCTCGTCCTCGTTTGCAAAGGCATCTGCGATGTAGAAAAGGTTAGGGCGCGCTGCTGCTTCGACCTGTGCATAGACATCCTGATACAGGGCAGCGATGGCTGGATCAAGCCCCGCCGCGATGCGCGCCTCGTTTGATGACAGTGATTTCGTTTCCACAGCCAGGGCAGGCTGCCAGAAAAACGCGAAGTCAAATTCATACTGCTGTGACAATGCATCGACTGCGGCGTAGTTCGTCAGATAAACGGCGGTGACATCGTCAGCCAGCGCTGCGCGGTCAACCCCCAGGCTGACGTAGTTCACAACAGGTGGGGCAGGCAGCCTCTGGCGCAGCAGCGATACAGAAAAACGGTACACACTGGTGGTGGCAAGCCACGCCACAAAGTTGTTGTCTGTGCCGCCTGGCTGCAACAACTGCCCGATCATGCGCGCATTTTCATGGACATCTGCACGCCCATTCTGATAGGCCGAATAAACTTCATTCAGCCCATCATAGAAAATTACAGCGTCGGGAACATGCCCCTTCTGCAGCTCACGCATCAGCGCGTAGAGGCTCTGCGTTGATACATAGCCAACCTGGCCGAAATTCACCACACAAACGGCACCCGTGCGTGTTTCTGCCAGCAGGGACTGAAGATACGCCGGGATCGTAGAGTCGTCCGGTGACCCCTCACCCCACATCGTTGATCCGCCAAACATAAAGAGGGCGTAGGAGTCTTC
>CAZQIJ010000410.1:0-4446 GCA_964592955.1 uncultured Anaerolineaceae bacterium | reverse complement strand
CAAGACTATGCCACATCTGCTTTTATTCGTCCAATTTCGTTTGGCTGACTACTAGGCGATCATTCCAGATCCTGACCTGTGCGTTGGTCAGGTCGTTGCGCGCCGTGCGGAAGCGCAGCGTGACCTGCGTCCCGAATGGCACCGGCCCGCCCGGATTGCGGTAGCTTGTGTCGCGGCTGTTGTGGCCCAGCTCAGCCCAGAACACTGTGCCATCCTGCCCGGCAGGCTGCACCGGCACCGCAGAGATGCGCCCCGTGTTGGCGTTCAGCGTGAAGATGACTTTCTGCCCGGCACTGACTGTGGTGAACTGCCCGTTGCCGCCGTCGTTTTCAACGCGACCAATGGCCGTGTACTGCCGATCCCAAGCGCCCGTCCTGGTGATCTTCCAGTCATAGGTACTCGCGGTCGGCACGTAATACACCAGCTCGTAAATGCCGCCGCCTTTGTCGGTCATGGCGGTTGCCGGATTGGCGTTGTTCCAGCCCTGCCAGTTGCCAACCGCAGTCCACGCTTCCGGGTGGGTATCGCCGGTTACGGCGACTGCATTGGATTCCGGGTAGGTCCCGGCAACGGTCGTCGGGTCAAAGTGGAAGGTGATCTGCTGGTTGGGCGTGGTCGTTGTGAACCAACTGTTGTTGCCGCCGGGGGGGAAAGTGGTATCCCAACTGCACACTGTCACCTTGAACTCATAGTCGCCTGTCGTGGAAATGGTGGCGTTCAGGGAATAGGTCCCGTCGCCATCGGCGGTCATCGGGTTGGCATTGGGAACCCAGTCACTGACCCCGCCCGCTTCTGACTGCCAGTCGCCGGCAACACAATACGATTGTGCCAGAACCGTACCGGGGAGGAACCCGAATGCCAGCACCACGAGGGACAGCAGCAGCGTGATGCGCGCTGCCCGTCCGAAAACAGACCAGGATTGCTTCATCGTAATACTCCTTAGGTTGAACGATGTGCCGCTTCATTGGAGCGTGTCTTATTTCTGTCCTTCAGGGGCAACGCAAAACGCCCGGCAGGAGTGCAGCGCGCTCCCCAGGCGTTGGACCTTTCATCGCATGTTCAGATTGCAATTTGACATCAGGTAAAATGCGGTTTTGTACAGAATAAGACTCTTTGTGCCAGCAATGAACACCGTTCTCAAACGATGACCTGATTATAATGAGAGACGGATGAGGTATCAAAGGAGTTTGGTCACTCTGCACAAGTGACTTGTGGCAGCCTGTAGGATAAAACGTCCCGCGAGCCTGCCGCACTAAGGCGTGTTTCTCATCATTAACTCATAAACCTGAACTGTCGCATCTGCAACCCGCTGGGACGCAAACTGCGCTTCTACCCTTGCGCGCCCCTTGGCAGCCAGTGTCGCAACGTGTGCCGGGTCATCGCGCAGGCGGCAGAGGGCCTCCCTCAGCGCTGTCACGTTCCCTTCCGGGAAGATCAGCCCCGCATCCCGGATCACGTCCGGGATCGCACCGCTGCTCGATCCAATCACGGGCACACCGCTGGCCATCGCTTCCACCAGCACTCTCCCAAACTGCTCTTTCCAGTTGGGGCGCGTGTGCGAAGGCAGTACCAGAACATCGACTGTGTGGTACTGCTGTGGCATAGCAACGGACGGCACCTGCGCGCGAAAGCTGACGCGCGCTGCAATCCCCAGCGCCTGCGCGCGCGCCTCCAGGGTGGTGCGCAGCGGCCCGCCCCCCAGGATGATCAGACGCCATTCACCCTCAAGCTGTGCCGCCGCGTCCAGCAGCAGCGCGACCCCTTTTTCTTCCACCAGCCGCCCGAAATAGCCGATGGTGTAGGGTCGCGGCGGGCGCGTGGCCGGCTGGAACAGGGTCGGGTCGGTGCCAAACTGTGGGATGACGCTGATGCGCCCGGTGCAGCCTTTGGCACGCCACACCGCTGCGGCGCTTTCGGTACCGGCGATGACATGATCGACCGTGCGCAGCATCCAGCGTTCGCCCCAGGCGAAAGGGGGTGGGTAGCGCCGCAGAATATTCTGCCATGTGAAGAATACGGTTCTGGCACCCGCTGCACGCGCCAGCCTGTGAAGCTGCCATGCCGAAAGGTTGTATGGTTCTTCATCAATGTGGACCACGTGCGGGCGGAATGCGCGCACCTTCTCGCGCAGCCCGCCGTAATAGTGCAGATGAAAATCCCCGTTGCGGTAAATGGGCACGGTTTCCAGACGGTACCCGGCGGTATAGACCCGCTCTAACGGCGTTACGCCGCGTTCATCGCGCCAACTGTCAGGCGTTAACGCCAGCAGCTCGACCCCGTGCCGCGCGATGTCCTCCAGCTTGCGCTGGTAAATGCCCACCACCAGCGCCTTACTCAGCATCAGCACGCGCATCATAGCCTGAAACCATCCAGGCGTGCCCAGGGGCTGAAAGCGTCTGACGCCCCGTCGGACGCTGTCGGCTGCTGGCCAGGCTGGCTGCCGGGGAGATCCAGCAGCGCCGCCGCGATCAGTTCTGCATCGGTCGGGCGGGTGTGTGCTGGCATCAGCGCATCCAGCATCGCATCCACAAACCCGGTATGAACTTCGCCCGCGCTGAAGGCGGGATGCTGGAGCAGCGCCAGCAGGAATTCGATGTTGGTGGTCACCCCCAGCACCACCGTGCGCTTCAGCGCCTCAGCCATCCGCTGCCGCGCCGCCTCGCGCGTGGTGTCGTAGGTGATGATCTTGGCAATCATGGGATCGTAATGGATCGACACCACGCTGCCAGACTGAATCCCGGAATCGACGCGCACGCCGGGCCCGTGTGGCGGCAGAAAGGTGTGAACCGTGCCGGTGGACGGCAGAAAGTGGTTGTGCGGATCTTCAGCATACACCCGGCATTCGATGGCGTGCCCGCGCTGCTGAATATCTGCCTGCGTGAACGGCAGCGCTTCGCCCGCCGCGACGCGAAACTGAAGCTTCACCAGATCCAGCCCTGTTACCAGCTCCGTCACCGGGTGCTCCACCTGCAGGCGGGTGTTCATCTCCAGAAAGTAAAACTCCCCCTGCGCGTTGGCGATAAATTCCACCGTCCCCGCATTGACGTAATCGACGGCACGCGCTGCATCAACCGCCGCCTGACCAATGGCGGCGCGCTGTTCGTCGGTCAGCAGCACCGACGGCGACTCTTCGATAATCTTCTGGTGGCGGCGCTGCGTGCTGCACTCGCGTTCAAACAGGTGCAGCGTGCTGCCGTAAGTATCCGCGATGACCTGCACCTCGATATGCCGCCCCGCTTCTATGAACCGTTCCAGGAACAGCCTGTCGTCCCCAAAAGCCTTCAGGGCCTCGCGCCGGGCCCCCGCCAACGCTTCTGGCAGGTCTTCGGCGCGCTGCACAACCCGGATCCCCTTGCCGCCCCCGCCCCCTGCCGCCTTCACCATGACGGGGTAGCCGATGCGCGCGGCGGCTGCCAGAAAAGCCGCGTCGCCCCGCTCATCCGCGTCTGCCGGGTCGTAACCGGGCACGAGCGGCACATTCGCACGCTGCATCAGTGCGCGCGCTTCTGTCTTCACACCCATCAGCGTAATCGCGCGCGGCGGGGGCCCCACCCAGGTAAGCCCGGCGTCCAGCACTGCCTGCGCGAAATCAGGGCTTTCAGAGAGAAATCCATAACCGGGGTGGACGCAGTCGCACCCGGCGGCCAGCGCTGTTTCGACCAACCGCTGGATGTTCAGGTAACTTTCTGCGGGGGCTGCCGCGCCGATGGCATAGGCTTCGTCTGCCAGTTGGGTATGCGGCGCGACCGAATCCGCCTCCGAATATACGGCAGCGGTTAGAATTCCCAGTTCACGGCACGCGCGCATCACCCGCACCGCGATTTCGCCGCGATTAGCGATTAAACATTTTTTGAACATAAGCCAGACTTGTCCTGATGCTGCTTGTCACCATTCAGGCCAGCATTATAACGCCGATTGCCCGTGTTTTTCGACCCTGGTGCCAACCCTAGCGCAGCGCCAGCGCCGCCCCCAGCACCACCCGGAACCCCTGGTTGTCGAAGCGCTCGAACGGCTCAACCCGTGCCCGAAACGTCGTGCGTGCCTGGTCGGCCATGCTGCTCCACGATCCGCCGCGCAAGACGCGTTCGTCTTCGTGCGGGTTAGGTGCGATGCGCTCTGTATCGGCATACTCGTTCAGGCACCATTCCCACACGCCGCCGCTCAGATCGAGCGCGCCGCACACCGCCGCCCCGCCGGGATACATCCCAACCGCGATCGAGCGCGCCAGACCGTTTTCGCGCGTCGCGGCCAGGCTGCCATCCCACAGATCACCCCAGGGGTACATCCGGCGCGCGTCGCCGCCTTGCGCCGCCCACTGCCATTCCCACTCGGTTGGCAGGCGGAATTCCAGCGCATCCGGGAATGTTTGCCCCTGCCTGTGCATCGCCGCGCGATACCGCGCCGTCAGCCAGCGGCAGAACGCCACCGCGCCATACCAGCTCACAC
>CAZQIJ010000409.1:0-4465 GCA_964592955.1 uncultured Anaerolineaceae bacterium | reverse complement strand
AGCCTGCTGAAGTCCACCTCGGCCAGCGGCGCATTTTGTGGCGCATAGCGCACCCCGGCATAAACCCAGATGCGGACGCTGCGCGCGCTGCCGTTTTGCAGCCATAAGGCTGTTGGTAGGGTGACGCTATTGCCGTCCAGCGGATAGCGCACAGTGATGTTATGGCGCAGCGTGTAGGCCGCGGGGCTGCTGGCGGTGAGCGAGACGAAAGTATAGCCTGCATCCGCATAGCGATCGATCGCGGCGCTTTGGTCTGCGGTGACGCTGGTTTCGGCCCGCCATGCCGCGAGATCTTCCGCGATGGCAACCGCGATGTGCTGTGGACTGCCGAAAGCGCCGCCATTGCCGTAATTGGGAGGGGAGCCGTAACCTGCGTTCTCGCAGGGGTTCGGCGGTGGGATGACGCGAACCGCATACGGTGTGCTGTCCCAGCGGTCGGCATGGCCGGTTTCTGACCAGATCACATCTGGCAGTAGTTCGGGCTGGGCTGAGGGCACTGGAATCAGAAAGCGAACGGGTCGGGCGGCATCGGCATGGACACTGTGAAGGAGATCATAGCTCACAGTCGCTGTATTTGCATCGATCTGCACAAGGATGTTGAGCGCGTCAGGCGGGGTAAGCAGAGGCTGCGGCTGCGCAAAGGTGGTTACAGAACTGCGCAGCGCGGCAAGAACGACGAGGAGGCGGAACAGACGTTTTGCCACAGGGCAGACCTTTCTCTGATGCTGCTGGCAGGGGAGGCAATGGCCTCTAATAATTATAGCGCGTGCCAACACCTACAAGGCGCGCCAACAAAAAGGACGCTCGTTGGTGAGCGTCCCTGAAACAGACCTGTGTGGCGAACCGGCTGAAGGGTCAGCGGCTCTCGATCTCTTCGCGCGGCACGGATGCACCCGCGGTCGGCATCAGGTCGAGCCGTTCGCCGACGACGCGGAAGGCGGCCAGCGCACGGTCCAGGTGTTCCTGCGTGTGGGAGGCCATGTAACTGGTGCGCAGCAGGCTGTTGTTGGGCGCGACACCGGGCGGGACAACGGGATTGGTGTAAACCCCTTCTTCGATGAGCGCGCGCCACGCCAGCACGGTGCGGATTTCATCGCGGATCACGATGGGGATGATGGGCGTATTGCTCTTGCCGGTATCGTAGCCGAGCGCGATAAGCCCATCGCGCATGTAATTGGCGTTCCACCACAGGCGTTCCACGAGCTGCGGTTCGGTCTCGATGAGTTCGAGCGCTTTCAGCACTGCCGCCGCGTTCGAGGCGGGCAGGGCTGCGGAAAAGATCAGCGAGCGCGCGTGATGCTGAATGAAGTGAATGACATCTGCATCGCCAGCGATGAAGCCACCTATCGAGGCAAAGCTCTTGCTGAACGTCCCCATAATGAGGTCCACCTGGTCCGTGAGGCCGAAGTGGGCAGCCGTCCCGCGCCCCTGGCCAGTGACGCCGATGCCGTGCGCATCATCGACCATGATGCGCGCGCCGTAGCGCTTGCAGATTTCGACCAGTTCTGGCAGCGGGGCGATGTCGCCACCCATGCTGTACACACCATCGACCACCACCAGCTTACCCGCGTCTTCGGGCAGTTTGCTAAGCACCGCTTCGAGGCTGCTGATATCGTTGTGGCGGAAGCGTTTCATCTCGCCGCGGCTCATCATACAGCCATCCACGATAGATGCATGATCGTCCTTGTCGATGATCACGTAATCGCCCTTGCCCACGACGGCAGTGATGGCCCCTACGTTGGCCTGGTAGCCGGTGGAGAACACAATCGCGGCTTCTTTGCCGACGAATTCCGCCAGCCGTGCATCCAGTTCCAGATGCAGTTCCAGCGTGCCGTTGAGGAAGCGCGACCCGGTGACACTGGTGCCGAAGCGGTGTATGGCATCAACCGCAGCCTGACGCACGCGCGGATCGGTCGTCAAACCCAGGTAGTTATTCGAGCCAATCATCACAACGTCCTTTTGCTCAAAGTGCGCTGTGGTGCCTTCAGAATCGCTTAAAGCGCGGAAATAAGGGTAGATACCCATCTCCATCGCTTCCTTTGCCGCAGTGAACGTTTTTGCTTTGTGGAATAAATCAGCCACGAACAGCTCCTAAATCTCGAATTGACTCGACCTTTATGGCTAATACGTCGTATAACACCGCAGGTTGCGTAACCGTTGCGTGTGGAAGGGTGAGACAGACGCGCCGCCTTCAATATCAGAAGTGTAGCGACGTTTGCGACGTTTAACAAGTTCTAAATATACGGAACGTCAGCCGGGGGAAAGCGGTCTTGTGAAAAAACTTACTTGCGGGATTCGGGTGAAGGAGGCTACAATACGCGTCTTAGAGAGCATCTGTTATTGTTACAGGAGAAGCTGGCGATGAATTCGCTGTTGTTGCGTCGTCTTGCGGTGTGGGTTGTGTCGATGGCCCTAAGTGTGGTGATCGGCTGGTTGATTATCACGATTCTGCTGCCTGCCCTCAGCCCTGATCCGAACGCCGAACCGGTCACCATTCAGCAGTTCGGTTACCTCTATTTTGCCACGATGGTCATCCCCATCGGCCTGATTTTTGTGACGTGGCTGGATCTGTTTGCCGATACGCGCATCTGGCCAGACTAGTAGTTCACCAAACCAATTTTGTCGGACCGTCATGGGTGTGAACCGTTGGATATCAACCGTCAAATCAACATTGGTGGACTACTAGTGCCAGGACAAGATTAAGATGCAGGGTGAAACGCACATCGCGTGTATAGGGGCGCTGCCCCTATAACCCCGGCAGGGAGCGAAGCCCCCTGCACCCCGAATTCTCATCTTATCGCGGTACTAGTGCCTGAACAGGATGAGTCTGAAGGGTTATAGGGGCTGTGCCTCTATGACCCCAACAGGGAGCAAAATCCCTGCATCGCCTCATTCTCATCGTGCTGAGGTCCCTGGCGCTGGTAACAGTCCTGGCGGCCACGCACACTGCAACAGGCAACCTTCAACAGACCCTGGCTGTGAACACGGTATGCGCCCCGCCCACCCTGGGTGGGTTTTGCGGCGCTAACCACTGCCCAACAACTGCGCCAGCCCTGCCACACCCAGGTTACCGCTGATGCGCAGGCGCGGCAGTTGATAGCGATTATCGCTGGTCAGGTAGGCACCGTGAATGGTGGTCACCGCGCGCTGAATGGGCGTTTCGCGCAGCAGCGCCAGTGCCGCGTCATCATAGAAACCGCCGGGATAAGCAAAGTTCCGCGTTTCGGTTTGGGTGAAGGCGTTCAGGCTCTCGATGCTCCCCATAATCTGATACACGAGAAAATCGCGGTCGCGCCCACGCAGATCAGGGTGAGATTTGGTGTGTGCCCCCATGTGCATTCCCGCAGCGGCCATCTGCTGAATCTGCGCCCACGACACATAACCCGGCAGGCTGTTATCTGCAAACGAGGTGATGATGAAGAACGTACCGGTGAAGCCGAATTCTCGCAGGATCGGGAAGACGGTCTCGTAGTGATCAATATGGCCGTCGTCAAACGTCAGCACGACGGGGCGAGCGGGAAGCGGCGCACCGTGCATCAGCGCCGCGTCAACCTCATTCAGCGAGACCGTGGTGTACCCCTGTTCGCGCAGATAGGCCATGTGGCTGCGAAACACGCCAGGTTCGACCGTGAGATTTATGCGCAGGTCGTCTGCATCCGGGGGCAGCGGACTAACGTAATGGTACATGAGGATGGGCACGTAGAGGCGGCGCAGCGTGCCGTCACCCTCTGGCAGCGGCGCAGACTCCTGGGTACGCCCTGGTGCGGCGATCAGGAGTGCAAGAAGCAGCACGGCGGTTAAGGTTCGCATCATGCCTGAAGCTTACCGGATTCCTGGTGGGCAAGTCAAGCAGGCGGACTGCGAGGCGGACCTGAGAGCTATTGAGAGCTTTTGGAAGCTTTCAGGCCGTATGCTACAGCGCATGATGACACAACGCACATCTCAACTGTCCAGGTTCTACAAGCTGTCGCTGGAAGAGCGGCAGCAAACGATCATTGAGTGGGTGGGGGGCGCATTCGGCGCTGATGCCCTTGCTGACAGCCTGAGCCTTGCCGAGGCCGCCAGCATGATCGAAAACGTGATCGGCATATACACGCTGCCGATGGGCATCGCCACGAATTTTCTCATCAATGGGCGCGATTATCTGGTGCCGATGGTCATCGAAGAGCCATCGGTGGTGGCGGCGGCCAGCAACGCCGCGCGGCTGTTTCGCGCAGGGGGTGGGTTTAGTGCCACCGCCGATGACCCGGTGATGACCGGGCAGATCCAGGTGCTGGATGTGCCAGATATGGCGCAGGCGGTCGCGGCGATCCGCGAGCACACCGCGCGCCTGCTGGCGCTGGCGGATGAAACCGGCGGCAGCATCGTGAAGCGGGGCGGCGGCGCGCGGGGACTGGACACACGGGTCATCGAAGCGACCAGCGTGGGACCGATGCTCATCGTCCACCTGCTGATGGATGTGCGC
>CAZQIJ010000408.1:1855-4476 GCA_964592955.1 uncultured Anaerolineaceae bacterium | reverse complement strand
CGCTGGTGCTGATCGGCACGCTGCTGGCGGTGGCGTTCATCCAGACGAACGCGGCGCAGAACATCGGCTTCAGCTATGCCACCGCCGTCGCCGCCGTCGCCACCACCGAAAGCCTGCTGCCGATTGCCACCGTGCAGGTGGACTCCCTGAAGCTGTATGCGCGCCCGGATGCGAGCGCGGCTGAAGTGGTGCGTTTGCAGAGGGGCGATTCTATGCGTGTGCTGGGGCGCAACCGTACCAACACCTGGCTGCTGGTGCGCAGCGAGGCGCGCGAAGAAGGGTTTATCTCTACAGCGGATGTGGGGGGCCAGCTTCTGGTCAACATCCCGGTCATCGACCTGGATAGTTATGTCGCGGTGCCGCGCATCCGCTAAGCGCTATTCACCGCGCGTTTTTTTGCCTTTGGTGCTGGGTGGGGCGATGCGCTTTTTCTCTTCGCGTTCCAGCTTCCTGATGCTGTCTACGGTGGGCAGGTCTTCTGGCATGGTGCCGCCCAGCTCTGCGATGGCGCGCCGTACCACCACCCCGGCCTGAAAATGGACCTCGTTGGCGGCGTCTTTGCCCTGGACCTGATCACGGCGCAGTTTTTCTTCGGCCTGCGTGCTGCGGAACAGGTTGGCGGCCAGCTCTGTAGCGCCCATATGGTCGAGGATCTGCTGGCTTTTCTTAAGCCCCTTGCGGCGGTGGATGGCCTCAGCGGTCAGGCCGTTATACAACCCGCGATAGCCGTGATTCTGGAAGATGGCAAAGTCTATGGCCGTAATCACCCCGGCAGCTTTGGCGGCAGAGGCAAGATCGGTATTCTGCACCTTAATGCGCTGGCGCAGCAGCAGGCGGCGCTGATCCTCGTTCAGTTCGCCCAGGGGTGAGGCATCTGCCAGTTCCTGGCGGCGCGTTTGCACGGCGAAATAGGTCTGGCCAAGGGCGACCACCGCCTTCGCCGGGTCGGCATTCTGCACGATGAGGTAGCATGCGTAGCGCGAGAGGTGCATATCCTCGACTTCGCGCTTGGCGTCTGAACCGATGGGTACCATTTTGATGGCTCCGACAAAATGGTCTGCCGGATCGTGACCGCTGTTCTCGCAGGCGATCTGCGCTTTAAGCAGCACGCCTTTGAAATTGCGCCAGTTCGTATATTCCAGTACAGGCATCAGATCACGCGCCGACCAGAATTCGATGTCGTCTTCGTCCACCTGGCGGATGCGTTCAAAGGGGGTTGCGGGTTCTGCGGGCTGCACTTCAGGGTCGGTCATGGCGTTCGCTCCAGGCTACTCATGCGTTCTGATACATTAAGTATATCCGGTGATTATCAGAACGCAAGCACTACAACGCAGGGCACACTGCAACGCAGGGCACACTGCAACGCAGGGCTGGCGGGGTAGGGACAACGCCTGCGTTGTCCGGGTTTGTCGGTCGGCGGCGGCGGACGCGCTGTAGCGCGCCCCTACAGCGCAATCGCCCGTCGCCACCGGGACCATTCCCCTGTAACCGTCGGTATTTCCCCCTCGCCCAGCGAAGTGTTGGGGAGAGCGGGCAGGGGGTGAGGGCGGGCACAGACGCGGCGGGGTCTGTGCCGCACGCGGCGTCAGCCTGCCAGCAGCCCTTCGATGTGGGCGATTACGTCGTCGCTCAGCGTGACCTCTGCGGCGCGGACGTTATCGAGCACCTGGTCGGCACGGGTCGCGCCGGTAATCACGCTGCTCACGCCCTTGTTCCGCAGCACCCAGGCCAGGGCAAGCTGCGCGCGTGTGAGTCCCAGATCGTCCGCGACCGGCTTCAGGCTGCGCACGATGGCGGCGGTGCGGTCATTCACATAACGGTTTCTGGCCCATTCCTCGCGGCCAAAGCGCGACTCTTGCGGGATGCCGTCGTCATACTTGCCGGTGAGCATCCCCTGCGCCAGCGGGGACCACACCACCAGGCCGATGCCGCGTTCCTGCGCGGCGGGCAGCACCGCGTCTTCCACCGGCTGACGATACAGCATGGAGTACTGCGGCTGTTCGGCTTTCGGCGCGTACCAACCGCTGCGGCGGCAGATCTCCACAACTTCGACCACCTTATCGGCCGGCCATTCCGAGGTGCCCCAGTACAGCACCTTGCCAGCGCGGATGAGGTCATGCATGGCGGCGGCGGTTTCTTCCAGCGGGGTTTCCGGGTCTGCACGGTGGCAGAAGTAGATGTCCACGTAATCTGTGCCCAGGCGCGCCAGGCTTTTGTCGATGCTTTCCATAATATGCTTGCGCGACAGGCCGCGATCGTTCACGTCGTCAGACATCGGCCAGAACACTTTGGTGGAGATCACCAGCCGGTGGCGCGGATACTGCTTCAGCACCTCGCCCATCTGCTTTTCCGCCTCGCCGCGCCCATAGATATCGGCCAGGTCAAAGAAATTGATGCCGTGCTCGAAAGCGGTTTCGACCACGCGGCGCGCTTCGCCCTGCTCCACCTTGCCTTCGCCATAGTTGATCCAACCGCCGAGCGATACGCTGCTGACGCGCATCCCGGCGTCTCCTAAACGTCGATACTGCATCGCTGATCCTTTGTGGGTTTACCGTGTACAATGAATTGGGTGAGCGTATTGTAGCGCGCTGTGTGCCCTGCGCGACCGAATCTCAGCAAAA
>CAZQIJ010000408.1:0-1755 GCA_964592955.1 uncultured Anaerolineaceae bacterium | reverse complement strand
TTGACGGCGTTCAGATGGATGTCGTTACGCCGCAGCAGATGGCGCGCGGCCTCACGTATCAATTCGATGACGGCGATCTGCTGGATGTGCGAATCGAGAGCGGGATTACCCCTTCGGTCTACGTCAACGGCAAACTGGCGCGGCCCCTGGTTGATCCTGGGCCTGTGTTCCAGCGCACGGCGCGCCTGCTGACGGTTACGAGCGTGCTGGCCGCGGCGCTGATGGTGGCCGGGATGCTGGTCAGCATCTTGATGCCGCCGCTGCTGGTGATGGTGGGCGGTGCCCTGGCGCTGCTGGCGCTGTTCGCGTGGCAGCGCTACCGCTGGGCGTTCGTGTGGCTGCTTGGCACGCTGGTGCTGCTGGCGCTTAGCCTGATCTTCTTTGTTTTGCCGCTGGGTTTGCCACTTGTCGGCGTGGTGCTGCTGCTGGTCATCCTGTACCTGGTGTGGGGAGTCTCGCGCCTGCTGCTGGTGAACGTGCTGGCGCTCGTGGCGGTAGTGCTGCTAAGCGTCACGGCCCTCAACACCTATTGGTCAACCCTTGCGGGAGTCAACGACTGGGAGCGCTTTCCGTTTCCTACGCCTGCGCCCACGCCTGCCGCCATGCTGCCCGCGCCGGAATCCACGCTGGACGTGGCCACCTACATACCGGCCATCGCGCCGCTCAACGAGGCTTACTACAGCGCGGCGCATGAGGTGATCGTGGTGCGCACCGGCACGCAGCTTTTCGTGTATGATCCGCGCACGCATACGGTGCCCAACGTCATCGCGCTGGATAGCAGGACCAGGGGAGTTCGCGTGACGCGGGATGGCACCCATGCCGTGCTGTTCTACGATCACGCGCCCTATGCGGAGTCTTTTGGCCGCGCCGACGTGTTTCTGCTGCCCAACCTGCTTCACACCGTGACGCTTGATCTGGGGGATAACAGCAGGGTCGATAACGCGATGAACGGCATTATCCTCACCGATACGCACCTCCTTTACGATCCGGTGCCGCTTAATGGCGAAAACGGCGGCCAGAACTACCGCTATCGCACGGTGGACCTGTTCAATCTCGAACACGGGGAAATTCAGGGGATGTCTTCGGCGGGTGACCTCAGCCAGTTCACGCTGGTAAGCGGCGCTGCTGCGAACACCGCCTATGGCGTGCATGACGGCAAACTGGTGCAGGTCGAGATCCTCACCGCGCCAGATGGCCAGCCGGTGGCTTTCAGTGCGTCCCACGCGGCACCGTCGCTAAACCTCACGCGCAGCCCCGCCGTCAGCGACACGTTCACGGCGCTGGTGGACAGCTCCAACCAGCTCTACGTCCCGTCGAATGCGCTGTTCACGGATGCCGTCCTGCGCCCGGTGCCGCAGGTGGACGAACCCATAGCGGCGGTGGCGCATCATGCCGCCACGAACACCTATGCTTTCGTCACCGCGCAGGCGATCACCTTCACCACTGCCGACACGCTGACGGCCATGCGGGCTTTGCCCATGCCGCCGCACGTCGGCACGCCGAAGGCGTTCTTCGATGCTGCGGGGACGGCGCTGATCGTCCTGTACGAAAACGACAGGCTTGTCCATGCGATGCATGTGGGGGCGTCGGCCTGGCGTAACTAGTACCTCAATAAGAGAGGCATGCATGGCTTTTGTGGGGGTGGTTCGTGAACCGCCCGTTCGTCACAGGCGCATCGCGACGTGCCCAACGGGGTGTTTGGTAGCGACGCCCAACGGGGTGTCTGGCAGTTGTGTTCCTGAAGACCTGCGCTAG
>CAZQIJ010000407.1:0-4480 GCA_964592955.1 uncultured Anaerolineaceae bacterium | reverse complement strand
CCCTGGCTAGCAAGGGTCTCGTCATGTGCCGGTCGGACACCCACTAAAGTGGGTAGACAGACCTGCGGCGCTTGGATGGGTGTCAGGTTGGTCATACCCACCTGGTGTGGGTAACCCAACGGTGCGCGGTCAGGCCAGCACTGGCCAGGGGACTGGCCGATACCCTGCCACAAGCCCCATGCTTCTGACTTTGCAAAAGCCCTGACATGGTAAGGCTTTCGTGCGCCCCTGTTGCTTGCTATACTACGCTCATTCTGCGTTAACGACGTGTGGAGTAGACAATGGCGCAAGCACAAGGCCCTCAGATTGACCCGGAACTGCTGGAGATCCTCCGCTGCCCGGTTGCGGTCCATTACAAGGATCATGGTGAAGACCCTGGACGGCTGGAACTGGTGCATAACACCTGGCTGGTGAACCACAACAGCGGCTACAAGTATCCTATTCGCGGCGGCATCCCGGTGATGCTCCCCGAAGAAGGCGAAAAATGGAAAGACACACCGGTCGAAGATCTGCCGGTGCCGCCGCCTGCGGAATAGCGCCGCACGCTGCTAAACTGTCGGAAGCTAACGAGGGCGGTCAGGTGCGCCCAGCGCCCTCACAACAACCTTAAGCGATTTCTAACCATAAATGCAGGTATACTGGTCATCAGGCGCGGCAGTACGCTGATGAAAAGCCGCTGACACTTGTACCTGTGGCAGCACGGCTGACAGCGGCAGCAGTGCCAGCACACCCAGGCATGTCAGTGCAGTGGTCAGAACGGGCGCTCGCTGTACCAGTGAGCCGCCTTACGCCCATTGTTTGCACCCAACAAATGTATAGTTGCACGAGAATTGATGCATGAAACAACAATCGCAGGCAGTACGCTGGCAGGATTGGGCGGTCTTCGGGATGCGTCTTGCGCTGGCACTGATTGTGGCAGCAGCCGTTTATGTGCTGCGCTCCCGTCAGGCACCCGTACCATCCTACACGGAATTCATCGTTGCTTTTGCGGCAGTGGGCGCGGCTAACCTCCTGCTTGTCGCGGCAATGTACATCCCTGCTGCACAGCGGGCACTGCCCATCGTCACAATCGTGGGCGACTGGGTAAGTATCGCCGGTCTCACGTATCTGACTGGCGGCGACATGGTGCTGGTGATCGGCATCATGGGGGCGGTGGCGGTCTCTGGCCTGCTGCGCTTAGGACTGCTGTGGGGCGCTTTGCAGATCGGCGGCATGATCCTGGTTGCCGGCGCTGTTTTGGCCCTGGCGCTGGATCAATTGCGCGGTCAGGTGGACCTGATGCCGTATCTGCCTGCCGCCACCGGAATGCTGGCCGTCATCGTGGCCAGTGGCGTGTGGGTTTACCTGCGCGACGAATATTCCTCGGTGAATCAGAAACGGCTCAACGAGATTCAGGCCGAAAAACAGGCCGAACTGGAGGACATGCGCGAACGCGCGCGCGCTGTTTCAGACATGGCGACGGCGCTCAGTTCAACCCTCAATTACCAGAAGATCGTGGATGCGGCGCTGGACGTGGGTAACCTCAGCCTGCGCAAAGGCAGCAAAACGCGCACCATCAGCCTGGTGCTGCTCTTCAACAGTGACCTGGACGACCGACTGCACATTGTGGGGGCGCGCGGGCTTTCGCGCAACGACGATCGCCGCACCTTCTCCAGCAAGTCGGGGATTATCGGCAGAACCCTGGATGAGTGCGTCCCTATCGTCGGCAAAGATGCCCTTAAAGACCCGCAGCTTTCCCAGCTTGTCTCTTTCCAGAATATCAAATCGCTGCTGTGTATTCCGCTCCGCGCCGGGTTCGATAATTACGGTGTGCTGCTGTATGGGACGGGTGACTTCAACGCCTTTACCGAAGACCATCTCGAAACCCTCAACGCCATCGGAATCCAGACGACGATTGCGCTTCAGAACTCTGTGCTCTATACCAACCTGATGGAAGAAAAAGAGCGCATCATCGAAATGGAAGAGAATGCGCGTAAGTCGCTGGTGCGTGACCTGCACGATGTGCCCACCCAGACCATTGCAGCGGTTGCCATGCGCATCCGCATCATTCAGAAGCTGATTGAGCGCGGCCAGCATGGTGAGGTGAACAGCGAGCTGAAGACTGTGGAGGATATGGCCCTGCGCGCCACCGAAGAAATCCGCCATGTGCTGTTCAAGCTGCGCCCGCTGGCGCTGGAAAGCCAGGGGCTTACTGCGGCGCTGGATCAACTGGCCGAGAAGATGCAGAAGACGTACAAGCAGGCGGTGACGGTCAAAGTGGTGCCAGAAATCGAAACGCTGCTGGACGGTCATGGGCAGGGTGTGCTGTTCTACCTCATCGAAGAAGCGGTGAACAATGCGCGCAAGTACGCAGAGGCCAAACTGATCTCGGTGGCTGTGGGCCGCAAGAGCGCGGATGTGATCATGGTGCGCATTGCCGATAACGGCGTCGGCTTTGACATGCAGGCCGTCAATGCGGGCTATGACCAGCGCGGCAGCTTCGGCATGGTGAATATGCGCGAGCGCGCCGAACTGCTGGATGGCACGCTGACGGTAGAAAGCGCGCCTGGTCGCGGCACCACCATTACCGTCCTCATCCCGGTGCCTGGCTCGCGTGACGACGCGCCGCGTTTCAACGGCAGCGTTAACGCGGTGCCGCAGTCCAAAATCATGGGCAACACCAGCCAGCGTACATCCGGCACACCGCGAGGATAACGGGTGAGCCATTCCAACCTCGCCGCGCTGCGCGGTGAACCCAGTTACGTATGGCGTTCCGGCCAGGAGCGCCGCCTGCAGATGATCGCGCGCCGGGCAGCGCTGGAAGGCGCATTCGTCCTGGATGCGGGCTGCGGCGTAGGGATGTACACCGCCCAGTTTCACCAGCGCTACACACCGCATGTGGAAGGCTTCGATTTTGAGCTGGGGCGCGTGGCCGAAGCACGCCACAGCACCCCTCATGCGCTGGTGGCGCGCGCCGAAGCGCTGCCCTACCCGGATGCCTACTTCGATACGATTCTCTCTAACGAGACCATTGAGCATGTGGATGACGACCGTGCAGCCGTGCGCGAGATGGTGCGCGTCCTGAAACCGGGTGGGCGCATGGTCGTCTTCTGCCCCAACCGCTGGTACCCGGTTGAACAGCACGGCCACTACTGGCGCGGCACCTATCATTTTGGCAATACGCCGCTCATCAACTATCTGCCAGACGCGCTGCGCAACCGGCTCGCGCCGCATGTGCGCACCTACACCCGCCGCGGCCTGCTGCGCCTTTTCGTCGGCCAGCCGGTGCGCGTCGCCTATTATGGGCGCATCTATGGCGGCTACGATAACATCTCGCGCAGGCTGGGTGCGCCGGGCCGGGTGCTGCGTGACGTGCTGCACAGCCTCGAAGGTACACCGCTGGATGTGTTTGGGCTGTCGCACCTGCTGGTAATGGAAAAGACCGCCGCGCCCTGAGGCCGCCCGCACCTGCCGCTTTCCGTTGTGCCCCGCTGCCGCTAAAATCATGCCATGAACACACTGCTTATGATTCTGATTCTCCTGCTGATGGGGGCGGGCGCTGCTGCGCTCGTCTGGTGGCTTTTCTTCGAGACCGAAGGCGTTTATCTGGGGCGGCGCGTGGTCATCTGGCTATATGACCGCTATGCGGACCGCTACGACAGCATCAAGCAGTTTCAGCCTCAGTATGAGTACTGGCTGCTGGCCAAACCCCTCATGGAAGAAGTTGCGCCAGAAACCGCGCCCCTGGTGCTGGATGTGGCGGTGGGCACGGGCCGGCTGCCCGAAGCCCTGTTGTCCCACACCCTCTTCGATGGGTACATCGTCGGCATCGACCTCAGCCGCCGGATGCTGGCACGCGCTGCCGCCAAACTGGCGCGCGCTCAGCCCGCCCGCCTCGCGCTGATCTGGACGGATGCGGCAAAGCTGCCCTTCGCAGATGATCTGTTTGATGTGGTCACCTGTTTGGAAGCGCTCGAATTTATGGACAACCCGGCAGCGGTCGTCCAGGAACTGGTGCGCGTGCTGCGTCCGGGCGGCCTGCTGCTAGCGACCACGCGCATCAACACCCGCTGGATGCCCGGCAAACTGTGGCGCGACGATGACCTCTATGCCCTCATGGACGGCATGGGCATGGAAACCGCCGCGCTTGAACCCTGGCAGGCCGATTACCACAAGCTGTGGGCCACCAAAGGCGGCGACAGCGCCTTTACGGGCGGCAGGCCGCTGGAGACGTTTCTGCGCTGCCCTGCCTGCCAAAATGCGCTTATGCACCCGGACGGTGCGCTGTGGGTGTGCGAGCGCTGCGGCCAGGGTGCGCCCGTCGGCGCGGATGGCGTCATCGAGCTGGCGGCGCTCAAACCGGATGCGCGCCGCACTCCCCCCAACACAGCGAAAGTTGCGCGCGAAGACCAGTCGTTGGTACAGTGATTGCAGTGCCGCCAGCCTTTATGCCTGAGTGTAGAGCAAAGGACAAATGTTACCATGCCACGCAGAGTACAGG
>CAZQIJ010000406.1:0-4490 GCA_964592955.1 uncultured Anaerolineaceae bacterium | reverse complement strand
GTGCGACGGCCTGCCGCTGCGATCACAGACGGCGTCTGTTCAGGACTATTCGGACGGAGCTTCCGGTTCGTTTTCCAGCAGCAGTTCCCAGGCGGCGGCGACGTTATCCATCGCTTCCTGCGCTTCGCGTTCGCCCAGCATAAAGGCGCTGTACTGCGGGCCGAATTCGGTGTAGATCTGGCCACCGGCGACCAGCACAGGGCGGTTGCGCGCCACGTTCATCTGGGCCAGGAAGCCCTGCAGGATGGCGTTTTCGGCCAGGGCTTCGTCTTCATAGGCGGCGGCCACAGTGGGGACCAGGTTCAGTTCAGACGCCAGACGGACCTGATTCTCGACGCTATTGAGGCAGCGGACGAGCGCCAGCGATTCGTTGGGATAGAGCGAACCGGCGTAGATGGTGTATTCGTGGCCACCGACGGGCGAACCCTGAAGTCCGTCTGGGCCAGCGGGGATGGCGGCAACACCCAGGTTTTCCGGGTCGGCGAACGCTTCGCCGCTGAGGATGTCGGTGGTTGCCCAGGGGCCGATGATGTGGATGGCGGCGCGGCCTTCCTTGAAGGCGGCCATGGAGTTGCCGTACTGGTTGGCGGGATCGAAGGCCGGGCCAACGATACCTTCATCCATCCAGCCTTTTACCAGCGCCAGGGCTTCGAGGGTGCCTTCGCTGTTGATGCCGATGCTGTAGGTGCCGTCGTCAGTGGCGGTGATGAGATCGCCACCATAGGCCCACATGAACGCCTGGAAGGGGTAGGAATCCCACAGGGTCGCCATGCCGTAAATGGGGGCGTCGGCGGTACCCAGGGCAGCCAGCGCGCGGATGGCGGCATCGAGCTCTTCCATGGTGGCCGGGGGTGTTTCGGGGTCGAGGCCGGCCTGTTCAAACAGGGCCTTGTTGTAGAGCATGGCGGGGGCATCGGTCACCTGCGGCAGACCCCACACACCACCACCCCAGGTATTGTAGTTGAAGGGGGCGGCCAGGTAGCTGGCGGCTTCTTCTTCGGTAACGGGTTCTTCAAAGATTGTGTCGTCCGAAAGATCAAACAGGTAACCGAGGGCGGCGAATTCTGGCCCCCAGGCGATTTCGGTACGGAGGATATCCGGGGCTTCGCCAGCCTGGGCAGCGGTGCGGTAATTGTTTTGGGCATCGCTAAAAGGCACATATTCGTAATTAACAGACACACCAACTTCGGCAGCACAGGTTGTAATCATCTCTTCGAACACCACCCGTTCCTGGTCATTCATGGTGTCCCAGTAGGTGAGGGTGGGGGTATCCTGCGCCTGAACTGCGCCGAGGACAGCCAGCAAAACGAACAATGCGAGTACAACGGATTTTTTCATGGGTGAAGGCTCCTTTTGAGAGGTCGAAACAGCGCATGTGGTACCGTGCAAGGTCCACATCTTACAGAGTGTAGACGCAAACAGGATAATTACCAGCGTTTGGTTTGTGCAAAGTGCCAGAGCCTGGCGGGGTGGACGTGCGGCAGGCTGACAGAGGACGGCAGGCAGGCGTGGGACTTAGCGGGATTCGGCGGCGGGAACGCGACCGCGCACACTGCGCAGCAGGCGTTGAGTGAGGGAGAGCAGGTCGCGGGTGTTGATGGGCTTCATGAGGATCAGGTCGGCAAGCTGAAGGCCGTCATTATCCACGTCCAGCTCGTTGTTGATGACGGCAATGATCTGCACGGGGTAACCGGGCTGCTGCTGGCGGACGTAGCCGATAACGTCCAGGGATGACGGGCGGCGCAGGTTGGTATCCAGCACCATCACATGAGGCATGGCGCGGCGCAGGCTGTGCAGGGCGCTGTAGCCGTCGATGGCAACGGTGACCTCGAAGCCGGTATTGCGGAAGGCTTTGGCAAACGTGGCGCGCAGGTGCGACTCCTCTTCGGCAATCAGCACATGGAAGGGCGGCATCAGGTGTCCTGTCAGGTTGAATGTTCAACCATTTTCAAACGCTTGATGCAGTATAAGGTGATTCCTGGGGCTTGTTGTCTTCAGACTTGCTCCAGCTTCGCCAGGCGGGGGGGGAAATGTGACGGGCGCACTGCTGCGCCCGCCGGAAGGGTCTTGCTGCTGGTGCGCGCTACTGGTGATAGAGGAAGGTTTCGAACTGCCACACGTCGTCGGCAGACGGCGCAGGACGCCCCCACGCGGTGAAGGGATCCCAGCGGTGCTTCAGCGGGGTCCAATCGGTTTGGAGCGAAGGCGATGGCCCCAGGTACGGGTTGGCCACTTCCAGCACGGCGCGGTGCGGCAGGTTATCTGGCACATTGAAGCCCTGCTGGGGGTTGCGGATCATCCAGAAGACCGCGCCCAGCACCGAGGCGGCCACCTGAAGCGTGGTCGCATTCTGGCCAGGGACGAGCTGGCGCGTTTCGTGAATATCGAGCTGCGAGCCAACCCACCAGCCGTTAAGGTCATGGCCCAGCAGCAGCACGCCCAGTTCGTCTTTGCCTTCGATGATGTCGTCGGCCAGGATGCGCAGGTTGGGCTGAAGCGCGAAGTTGCGCATCTTCAGCTCGTGGAGCGAGTTAATGGCGGCGTCTGCCGGATGATAGGCATAGTGTACGGTGGGGCGGTAGGCGGGCTGCTGGCCGTCCCACACCGTCAGATAGTCGCTGATGGTGAAGGCTTCGCCGTGACGCACCACCATGCCCAGGATTTCGCCCATCGGCACCCAGGAGCGCACCCAGGTGTTGATGCCCATCTGCGCCAGGCAGATCTGGTTGGCGGGGCCATAGCTGTGGGTGTGCGCGCCAGGTGGCAGACGGCGCTCGTGGGTGCCCCACCCCATTTCGGCGGGGGCGATGCCTTCTTCGCGGAAACCCTCGATGGACCAGGTATTGACGAATTCGTCCACCTGTTTGGGGTCGCGGCTGATTTGTGTATCGCGTTCAGAGATGTGAATCACCTTCACGCCTTCGATCATCGCCATGCGCGCATAGTTGGCGGCTTCGTGGGCCGCGCGCAGCGCCGCGTGCTTTTCTGGCGAAACGCCCTGGTTAAACATGGCCGTGGCGATGTCTTCCAGCGCCACCTTGGTCCAATGGCTTACCAGGCCGGGGTTTGCGCCATGCTCCACGACAGCCGTAGGCCCGGGTTTGGTCCAGCGGGCGATGCGCTCGCGCAGGGCCATGTGGCGCACATACAGCGTGCGTTCGGTGGGGGGCCGGGTGATGTCGTAGGGATCCCACAGTTCAACGGACGTGTTGATGTAGAGCACGTCGTGATCGTGGCACCACTGGATGATGTCGCCCGCGTCGATATTCCACGCGAGATCGATGAGCAGATCGCCCGCGCCGACGTGCTTTGCGAGCACTTCAGCGAGGTTATCCGGCGTGATCCGTTCCTGTGCATACGTCGCGCCTGCCGCCAGCGTGTCTGGGATCAGGTGCGCGAGGTCTTCAAAATCCAGGATCGTGAGTTTGGAAAAGTCCATGTCCAGATGGCGCAGCAGCAGGGGCTGCAAACAGCGAGACACCGAGCCAGAGCCGAGCACCAGCACGCGACCACCAAACGGGATTTTCATCTAGCGATTTGTCCTTTGTGAGTTAGGTTTGAACGAGAAACAGGGGCAGCATTATAGCGCGCTGCCCCTGCTGTGACTATCCTGATTTATGCGCCGGTTTGTTAAGATTTTCGCGCTGGCGGGTACCACGTGCCAGCGCGAACGCCGACGCCGTTAGCTGCCGCTGCCGGTGAGCACGAGGCTGGCGTCATCCACCGTGATTTTGCCGGTGGTGGCGCGGTTCCAGAACTGCCACTTGATGCGATCCACCGGGCCGGTGACGGTGAGCGGAGCCAGCGCGAACAGGGTGTACTCCGTCGCAAGCGTGGTGATGACGCTGTTGGACTTGCTAAGCGGCGCGGCGGTATCGACATAGAAGGCCTTCACACGCACGCGCAGCCGGGGCGCGACCGTGTTGGTGCGGTACTGCACGCTGCCGCTGAGCGTGTCGCCGCTGGTGACGGTGATGGCGGTGAGGTCTGGGAACTGGTTGAGGCGCGCGGCTTCGTTGGGACGCCCCTGGAAGCGGTAGGCGCAGCGCCCGCGGAAGGCGTGCAGGGTGGTTTCGGAGTCACACTTCAGCTTATCCTGCGAAAGGTAGTTGGTGAGCCAGGCCGCCGGTTGGTTGGGGGTGGCACCGGGTGTCTCGAAGCCGCCGTTGGCCAGCAGCTCGACGCTGCCTGCCGGGAGATCGGTCGCGGTGGCGGTCGCTGCGGCGGGTGTCTCGGTCGATGCGACCGGGGTATTGGTCGCCGGGATCGGCGTCTCTGTCGCCGGGATCGGCGTCTCTGTCGCCGGGATCGGCGTCTCAGTCGCCGGGATCGGCGTCTCAGTCGCCGGGATCGGCGTCTCGGTCGATGGGACGGGTGTGTTCGTCAACCCGAACGGCGTCTCGGTCGCCGGGATCGGTGTCTCGGTCGCCGGGATCGGCGTCTCGGTCGCCGGGATCGGTGTCTCGGTCGCCGGGATCGGCGTCTCGGTC
>CAZQIJ010000405.1:0-4492 GCA_964592955.1 uncultured Anaerolineaceae bacterium | reverse complement strand
TTAAAGCACCTGGTGTGATTATGGGCTCGTGCGAAGTCCGGTGAAGTAGGTCGTCGGAAAATCACAACGCTGACAGTATGGAACCGTCAGAGGGACGCTCATCGTGCGGATGATCGTGCGGCAGTGTTCTGCGGTAAGGGCGAAGCAGACCTTCGCCCTCCCGTAGTGTCGTTTCAGAACTTCTGTACCCCAGACATCGCCTGAGGTACAGAGGCAGCATTAGGATTCTGGTGTCGCTTCGGGCGTCGCTTCTTCGGCTGCGGGAGCTTCCTCTGTCGCTGCGCCCTCGCCATCCAGGAATGCACCGCTCACCGGATCGACGCCGGTCTGCAGTTCACCGCTGGACAGCATTTCCAGAACTTCGTTAAGGCGCGCAGTGATTTCTTCCGGCACGGTGGCTTCGTTCGCGGGGGCGAAACCCACACCGCCGACCGAGGCATCCATCAGGTACAGGCTGCTGGTTGGCCAGCCGATACCGCCTTCGCTGAGGGCCTGCAGCATCTGGTAAACGCCTGTGTCAACACGTTTGATCGCGCTGGTGATCAGGTTTTCTGCGCCAGGGGTTTCGCCAGCGCCAAAGCTTGTGAAGTATTCATCCTGATCAACACCGATGACGCGCACACCCTGTTCGGCAGCACGCAGGATGCCGCCGGTCCCGGTGGGGCCACCCGCGCCGAAGATCACATCTGCACCTTCAGCAATCATACCTTCGGCAGCTTCTGCGCCTTCGGCAGGTGCCAGGAAATCCCCAATGTGTACGCCCAGGATGCGCGCCTCAGGGTTAACATATTTCACACCATTTTCGAAACCGTTGCGGAACTTCAGCACAGGCGGGATATCTGGCCCATACACACCGCCAACGATGTTCGATTCGGTGATCAGACCCGCCATAACACCCGCCAGGAACCCAGACTGATCTTCGCGGAACTGGATACCTACGAGGTTCGGCAGTGGGCTGGTAAAGGTCTGGTCAACCCCGATGAAGAAGACTTCCGGGTTTTCCTGCGCCGCGGCATAGGTGCCGTCCGCCAGCAGGAAACCAACCGTCACAATGGCATCGAAGCCATCCGCGAGGCAGGTATCGATATTGGCGGCGTAATCTGCCTGGTTCTGGGTCTCGATATAGGTCGATTCCAGGTTGAAGTCACGCACGGCGTTAAGCATACCTTCATAGGCAGACTGGTTGAAGGAACCATCATTGACGCGACCCAGGTCTGTAACAAGGCAAACTGAGTCAATCGAGCCGCTGAGGTCAACCGTCTCTGCCATTTGGGCTTCTTCGGTCTCAACCATCTCAGGTTCTTCAGTCTCGACCATCTCGACCGCTTCGGTTTCGACCATCTCGACCGCTTCGGTTTCGACCATCTCAACGGCTTCGGTTTCGACCATCTCAACCGCTTCGGTTTCGACCATCTCGACTTCTTCGGTCTCGACCATCTCAACCGCTTCGGTTTCGACCATCTCAACAGCTTCGGTTTCGACCATCTCGACCGCTTCGGTTTCGACCATCTCGACTTCTTCGGTCATCGCCATTTCTTCAGTGGCCATCGCTGCTTCTTCGGTGGCTGCTTCTTCCGCTGCCGGAGGCACCAGCACCGAGTTAATCACGTGAACAACGCCGTTCGATGCGGTAACGTCAGCGATAATGACCTGGGCGTCGTTGATCAACACGGCTTCTTCACCGTCAACTTCGCCAAAGGTCACGGTCAATTCACCGCCCTGCAGCGTCGTCAGTGTCATGCCGTCAGTCAGATCGGCGGCGGTATAGGTACCCTCCACCGTGTGGAACAGCAGAATGTTGGTCAGGCCCTCGCTGCTCAGCAGTTCCTCAGCAGTCAGGTTATTGGCTTCGAGATACGCCGCAAAAGCTTCGTTGCTGGGCGCGAAGACGGTGTAATCATCTTCACCGCTCAACGTGGCAAGTACCGCGGGATCAGCGACGGTCACTGCTGCAACCAGGGTGCTCAGATCTTCGGTAGCAATCGCAAGATCCGCGATGGTCATTGCAGCTTCTTCGGTTTCAACCATTTCGGCTTCTTCGGTTTCGACCATTTCGGCTTCTTCGGTTTCGACCATTTCAGCTTCTTCGGTTTCGACCAGTTCAGCTTCTTCGGTTTCAACCAGTTCAGCTTCTTCGGTCGGGGCATCCGTTGGTTCTACCGCGACAGTCGGCGTTGAGGTGGCTTCTTCGCCCGTTGCACAGGCGCTCAGCAGCACAGAGCTGATAATTGCTAAAACCACCAAGATCAATAGTTTTCGGTTCATTTGGCCTCCTTAAGAAGGGGTGTTAACTCCGGTACACAGTAGGTGAGTCTGTAGAATACTACCATCGCAGCGCTAACTTGCAACTAATTCTGTGACGAAAAGCGCAAACGAATGGAGTCTAATTGTTACAAACCCACTTGCTTGGGGTAATTTAGCGCGCATTTTAGGAGATTGGCTTAATGTTTGCTGAAAAGCCATTAACTTAATAGCGCCCTTGCTGACGGCTTACGATCTGGCCATCTGCAACCTGCCACACATCTGAACGCTGCAGGAACTGAGGTGTAAAGATCTCCATTTCGGTTGTGGTCAGCAGGGTTTGCGTGGCTCCACTCACGCGCTCCAACAGGTAGGCACGACGTCGGCTGTCCAGTTCAGCGGCCACTTCATCCAGCAGCAGTACCGGCGTCTCGCCGGTCCGGTCGCGCATCCACAGCATTTCGGCCAGCTTGAGCGACATCACAGCGGTACGTGCCTGCCCGCGGCTGCCATATAAACCCGCATCACGCTCGTTAATAAACAGGCGCAGTTCGTCGCGGTGAGGGCCGCTGAGCGTGGCACCCCGCCGCACAGACTCGTCCAGCTCGTCGTCCAGTTGTGTCGCAAACTGCGGGGCAATCTGCTCAGCGTCAATATCCCGATGCAGATCCAAACCCAGAACGCTGAAGGACATCTGTTGGTCACCCTCCGCGGTAGGCAGAAAACTGGGCTGATAACGCAGTGTGAGCGTCTCCCGTTTACCTGTAAGTTCATAGTGGTCACGCTGTGCCTGAACCTCTAACTCGCGCAGAAATCGCTGTCGGGCCGCGATAAGCACACTGCCAGTCTGAACAAGCTGTTCATTCCAGAAGGGCAGCTCCTTTGGGCTGGCCTGCTTATCGGCAATTCTGCGCAGCAGCGCGTTGCGCTGTGGCAGCGTCTTCTCATAACGATCCAGTGCGGATGCATAGGCCGCATCGACCTGAGAAAGCGTGACATCCATGAAGTGCCTGCGGTCGGACGGCGACCCTTCCACGAGCGTCAGGTCACGCGGCAGGAACAGGACAACGTTCAACATGCCGATAATATCCATTACGCGCTTTTCGACCCCGTTGATCTTCACCACTTTTCTGAAGCGCTGGCCGCCATCCGGGGCACGCTCCAGCATGATCGTCACTTCAAGACGGTTCACGAACTCTCGCTGGTTAACCACCTCGGCAGCCAGACGTGCGAAAGGCAGGGGATCATTTTCAACCGACCAGTTGATAAGCTGGCGATCGCTGGTGGTGTAGGGTGATTTCGAGGTAGCCAGATAGTAGATGGCCTCTAACAGACTGGTCTTGCCCTGTGCATTCTCACCATAAAGCAAAACAGGCCCGTTTGGAATTGCACTTTCCAGACGGGCATAGTTGCGGAAGTTCACAAGGGAGAGATACTCAACATACATAGCTCAGATGTTCTGTTATTTCACGTCGCGAGTCAAGCACCAATCCAGGCCACGAACCCGTCACCGCGCAAGGTTGCGTTGGGCATTCGGGAGCGTGCTGCGTGCCCGGATCGATGTGGTAACGTCTGTTCGGAAAGCGGGTATCCGGTCATCCGGCATTTACAAACCGCTGCCACCAGAGCCTAGTTGCCAAGCGCGTTGATGGTGGGCGTGGCAGGTGGTACGGTTTGTGTTGGGATGATCAGAATCGGTGGCACCGGCGTTCGCAGCGGGGGGGCAGGCGCGCTGCTGGTTGTCCGCGGTTCGGGCTGCACAACGATCAGGTTGCTGACTTCAAACAAGTCCCCACAATCGAACCCAGACCGCTGGCCCCATACAGCAGGCCCGCTGGCCTGCGGAACCTGAAGCCACTGCGCCGAAGGATCGCGCCCGCTGACCACCATAAGTGCGCCACGTGTGACGGTGGACGCAATAGAGGCCGTCGTATCTGGCGCGGTATACAGCGGCAGCGTATCGACAATAATCACACATTCAGGGTTGGCCAGGCGAATACTCAGCGTTTGCTCCTGGCTGTTGCCCAACTCATCAAATGCAGTAAGCGTAATGGTGAAGTCCTGCTGCGGCACACCCACGAGCTGCGCGCTGTTGGCCTGCTGGTTCTGAAGGGTCATTTCAGGTATGGTGCTGATTTCAACGCGCACCGCACCCGGCACACGCCAACTGAGGCCGATCGTCTGGCTCACGCTGCGAACAACGGTCTGGGGTACATAATTAAATTCGGCGATGGTAACGGGTACATAAACC
>CAZQIJ010000404.1:0-4493 GCA_964592955.1 uncultured Anaerolineaceae bacterium | reverse complement strand
ATGCTGGGCAGCATGCGATGAACTGAGCGAAAGCCCTGAATGGCCTGTCCGGTTTCCGGGTCGGTGATGTCAAAGGGCTCAAACCCCTTCCATTCCGGATTGGCGGCCAGGGCTGATTTGGCGATGGCCAGGATTTCACGCGGGGGATAGCGTTCGGGGTCCGACGCGGCGCCCACTTGTCGCGCCAGCCGCGCCATACCCCAGGCGGCATCAGGTGATGCAGGGTCTCGTATTCGGCAGTGGAGCGCAGCCAGATGTATTGCAGGCTTTCCAGACCGAGCCGGTCAGGGATGACCACCTGCGCGCGCCTGCTCTGCATCACCTCGTCGCGTTCATCTGCGCGCACACTGGAATCATGATAAATCGCCTCAAACGGCAGTTCTGCGAATGCGCCAGCCGTCGCGTAGGTCTTCTTGCTGCTTACCGGGTCTGCCGCGCTGAAGCGGCTTTCAGGCTGGCAGATCACGGCTTCCAGGTCAAACAGCAGGCAAACCGGCAGCGTTAATCCGCCCCGCCGCTGGCTGGCCGGGCGAATGCCTTCGGCGTGCCATAAATCGGGCGTGCGCGGGCGAAAATTCAACCGTACCATGCTTTCCCAGCGCCCTTTGCCGTTGGCCACAAGCGACCCGGATTCCAGAATATGCGGCACATCCGCCAGTTCCACATAAGCGAACAGAAAGTATGGCCACCAGTAGCGGGCACCCAGCCACGATTCCGCCCGAAGTTCGGCGAGCGCACGGCGAAAGGCGCGTGCATCGCGCTTCTCGGCGGCAGACGCTTTCTGGGCGCGCCCAGGCGCAAACAACTCCGACGGCTGCGCTTGCTGCGAGCCAGGCAAACGAAACGCCCGCGTCGCCGTGATG
This sequence comes from uncultured Anaerolineaceae bacterium, assembly GCA_964592955.1. Taxonomy (GTDB): domain Bacteria; phylum Chloroflexota; class Anaerolineae; order Aggregatilineales; family Phototrophicaceae; genus CAZQIJ01. Next base: position 3,630 of record CAZQIJ010000404.1, on the reverse strand, counting down.
TCGCTCAGCAGGTCACGATACATGGCCTCGTAGCGGTCGGCAGACGAAAAATCGAGGTAGTTCAGGTGCTCCAGATGGATCGGACGGTCGGCGTCCGCCTGAACCAGAATCGGGATGACGCGCTTGCCTTTGCGGATGGCGCGCAGTTGTTCTGCACGGCAGTACTGCGATGCGTAAGCGCCCCTGCTCAGCAGCGTCAGCGCCAGGTCACACTGTTCGATGGCCTGTTCAATCTCCTCAGACCACACCGCGCCGCCGCTGATTTCAGATACATCCAGCCATACGGAAAAGCCCGTTGCGCGCAGGTCGCTGCGCAGGCGCAGGGCCAGCTCGCAGGCGTCTTCGCGCGCATAGGAGATGAAAATCCTGAGGGACTCATTCTGAGCGATCTGCATAAATGGGCTCCAGAGTCATCGTCTTCGCTGCCGTCCTGTCTGCCGGTGGCACATAGTGCATACCATGCTGCATTCGCCCGCCTGCGGTATACAGTTTTACCGGGCGCACATAATCCAGCGTCGTAAACACCGGGATGATGTAGTCTGCGCTGGCGTCAAGGCCACCCGGCAGATTCTGCGGCAGGCAGTAGCCCGCGCCGCGCACATACGACCACAGATCCGCCAGCAGCATTTCCGAGTAGTAGAAGTCACCCGCTGCCGTGTGGAGCGTGAGGCTGCGGCTGCGCGGGCGGTTATCCAGCGCTGCGTGGAAAAGTTCGCCGGTCGCAGTCGTCTCAAACGTGTTCCCCTGCCGCAGGATGCGCGCCAGGTCGCGCCACACTTTGTCGAAGCTGATATCTGATGGCTTCCCGTGCAGCCACGCGGCCAGCGTGCGCGTATGCTGTGCCGTGTCTGGATCATACATGTGGATATAGACTGCAACCGGCAGCGGGTCGAGGTAGGCTTCCATGAGCGGGCGCACTTCGTCGTCCCAGCGCAAACCGTCGCTGAACGCCGGAAACGAGACTGCCGTGATGCCCATCTCGGCATAAACTGACGCGAACTTCTGCAGCCCCATTTCAATCGTTTCGATCTTTGCAGAAGCCCGCCAGTGCGTCTTGGTAGGCAGGTTCAAAATCCACTTGTGGGCTGTGCGGTACAGCCACAAATGCCCGATCTCGAACGCCTGGCGTTCGCACAGCGCACGGTACGCTTCAAACATTTCCGGGTAAAGGCGCTTGAACATCCCCGGAATGCCCTTACCCATGACCCCGCTGGTGTTCACCGGGTTAACAAGCACCCGCGTCGGACTCTGAAACAAATTGCCAATCACATAAATGATCACTGCGCGCGGTCTCCTCTGCTGCGTTCACTGCGCGATGGCGCAGGTTCCCTCATGTCGGGTCAGGCAGGGACCTGCCACCGGCATCACACCTCAAGCATAGGACAGATGTGCGTAAATGGCAAATGCAGCGGGTGTGGCAAGCAGGCAGGAAACCTGTTCCTGCCTGCTTGTGGTCAGTTCGCGTCTGTCGCTTCTGGTGTGAGTTCTTCTGTGGCAGCGGGTGTTTCAACCGCCTCTGCTGCGCTTGTTTCGGCTGCCGGGGCTTCGGTTTCGGCAGGCTGTGCCGTTTCCGTCACAACCGCCGCCGGGGTGACCTCAACCGTAGGTTCAGGTGTGACTTCCGGCGTGGGTTCTGGCAGACCGAGGTCGGTGGTCAGGTTGAACGTGCTCAGAATCAACACCGGTTCTGCCTGCATGTCCGGCATGTTGTAATCGACACTCGCCCCCGGAACGCGTATGTTGGCCACATACAGCGTGCCGTCTGCATCGTTCAGCACCAGCGCCAGACCGCTGCCCGGTTCGCCATCCAGCGTCGCAAAATTGTACGCGACAGAGTAGCCGCTTGCGCCATTGCGTGTGGCTTCCTGCACGCTGATCACGCGATTGCCGCTGCGCAGACCTTCCACATAAGCCTGTGCTGCTTCAGCGCTGGCGATGGGGGTTTCGGCCTCCGTGCTGATATTCAGGAAAGTGCCGCTCGCCCCTTCAATCGTCACGGGTGTGCTGCCCTGCTGCCCATCAACAATCGACCAGGCGTTGGGGTAGCGCACGATGATGTCATCCTGCGGGCTGTAGAACGATGTCCAGATGGTGGGCGTCCCTGCGAAAAGATCGACTGGCTCGATTGTCGCCGGCAGTGTGTCGATCAGGTACAGCAGCAGGTCGCGCGCGTTGTTGGGCACAATCACGCGGATGACGTTAATCCAGCCGTTTGCATCCAGCCATGCCACATGGCGGGCCAGGTACACCTGCTGGCCGAGGTCGAGTTCAAAGTCAATAAATAACCGCTCAGATGCCGCATCGATACGGCGTCCGGTTTCGGTTGCGTTCGTGTAACCGCGCCATCCAGCCTCCAGCACCGCGCTGCTGTAGTGGCTGCTCAGCGCTTCTAGCGACTCAATGGGTGAAGGCAGGATCTCAACCTGCGCTTCAATCACACTGCTCGCGCTGCTGTTGGTCATGTTGACGGTCACCTGCTGCCCGTTGTTGGCCGGGTTGGCGGTATCCCATCCTGAGGGCTGCGCCACGCTGAACAACCCGGATGGGTGCAGGTAGCGCCGATCCAGAGCGATGGTGCTGAAATCCGTAATGGGAGGGGGAAAGGTAGCGCTGGGCTGCGGGGTGAGGGTGGGTGCCTCAATGGGCTGCTGATTGTTGCTGAAGTTCGGCAGAATTGAGGTTAGCAGCATAAGCACCACGAGGAAGATCCCCATGTAAGTATACAATTGGCGTCGCTGATCACGCATAAGAATGGTTCTCCGGTTAGAAGTTGGCTGCAAAAACGCGCAAATCATACCCCAAAACTACGGGAGTGTTAATGGTTTGTGCTGGTTTCATCGTCTGCGAACAGGACGGCGTGCTCAAACTGCTGGCGGCAGTCCTCTGGCAGCGCAAAGGCCGAAATGCGCCCACCAAACAGCACCGCCGCAAATTCCTGGCCAATCCCCACCTGTGCTGCCGGGGCCAGCGGCTCATAACGCGTCCCCAGCAGCGTGGCGCGCATCAGGTCGCGCGCGCTGTCGTCCACAACAGCGCCGGTCTGAAGCGCGTCGTGCAGGGCGTAACGCATCGCATAAGTGTCCCCTCTGGACGGGTCGAGCGCGGCAGATTGCGTGAGCAGCCCATAGGCCGTTTGCGCATCGTCCGCGTGCATGGCGGCAATGCGCAGGTCTTCAGCGCTTAAGGGTTCTGCCGGGACGAGTGCCGCCGCCGCCTCAGGATCGTATATCCGCAGCACGCGATAACGAAATTCCAGGGGAGCCGTTGGATCCTGCGCCACTGCCAGCGCCGCCGCCCGTCGCAGCGCCGTTTCCTGCCAGAAATCCGACACCGGTATCCACCCTGCCAGGATGCTGCTGGTTACGGTGTCGGTGTACGCTGTAAGGATCGCGTCTGCGGGTGCCGCAGTCAGGCGTTCCGCCGTGATCGCCCAGCATAGCGTCGCAGGGCTTATCGTGTTAATAGCCCGCGCAGCATTCCAGGCCGCCAGTGCCGCATCCCCATCGCCCTGACGTTCATAAAGCGCCCCCAGGTGCATATAGCCCACGTCCCACGTGGGTTCGCGCTTCAGAACGGTTGTCAGCGCATCAATGCCCGCATTGGCGTCCTGTTCCGCGATCAGCATAGCAG
>CAZQIJ010000403.1:0-4497 GCA_964592955.1 uncultured Anaerolineaceae bacterium | reverse complement strand
CGAACCAAGTCCCTTTTCAAACCCTTTTCACGTTCCCAATCCGTGATTCACTGAATTTCAGACTTATCTGAACTATGTGTCAGCTATTTCTGATTATTTAGGGTCTGAGGAGGAAAAAATTGTTCAGCATTATCAAGACGTTGTTTCCTCCTCAAAGTACAAACAGTTGCAATCAGGGCGGTGTGATCAAACTGGTCTAATACAGGTCAGTCGTTATCTGAGGAATGCATGGCTCACAGAAATACACATTCGAACATCAAACCAAACAGATGAGTTCATGAGCCTTTCAAATCACTGGACACCTGTACAACTTTACTACAGTGCTTACTTAGCTGTTCGAGCATTTTTCGTTTCAGATGGACGGAATATTTTAGACACCCATTCCAAGACATTAAGGGTGATAGCAAGTGAAATTCATGGGCGTCCACAAATGTTTCCCTCTTTTTTAAGAGTATTACTAGATGGAGATCCTGATAAAAGGCAGTTCGCAAATCTTCCTCAAGGAACAACGATTGAGGTTATTTCACCTTTAACGGCAAATCACAATACAGATTTCTGGAGCCGTTACTGCCAATTTTTAAAAACAACCCGTGAACGTGATTGTAAAAGTCGTTTTGATGCATGGAAAAAGGATAAAGGTAAAAAGAGATTACCTAAGCAAGTGAGAGAACAGTTAATTTCTAGCTTAGGCAATACATCCTTTTTTGATTGTCTTTATCGAATGCGAATTCGTTCAAACTATATAGATGCTGATGCATTCTTGTTTTCAGATACTTGGTTAGATGAGGACATTCTTTTTAACAATAGCCTAAAAAATATAAACTGGCATATCTTATTTTCTCTTGAGCTTTTGATTGCTAAGTGTCTTGGCAAAAACAAGTATACCAATGTTGTAGACATATATCGTCAATCGAATATCACAACACAATTATTTGATGAAACTGTAGGCAAGCGATGGAATTTTATACAACAACATATATAGGGTGTGGCGATACAAATACCATGCGCCCGATGTCAGTCAGTGGCGCACCCTGATGAGCAGGAATGATGGTAGAATAGAGGTAAAATGGAGTGAACACTATGAGCTTTACACGTATCACAATTGACCCAGCAAAGATGAATGGTCTCCCCTGCATTCGCGGCTTACGGATTCCGGTGGCAACCGTTGTGGATATGGTCGCGGCGGGCATGTCCGTTGAAGGAATTCTGGCGGATTTCCCCGATCTGGAACGGGAAGACATCGCCGAGGCCCTGCGCTATGCGTCAGCGGCGCTCCGCGAACGCCAGTTGCCGCAGGTCGTCAATCTATGAGGTTTGTGGTTGATAATGCGCTGTCGTTCCGTGTCGCGGAGATATTGCGCGATGCAGGTCATGATGCCGTTCACGTGCGCGATTATGGTCTTGGCGCGGCGGCAGATGAAGACATTCTAGAGCGCGCACGTCTGGAAGACCGCGTTATTCTGTCCGCCGACACGGATTTTGGGACGTAACTGGCACAAATGCAGACTAACAAACCGTCTTTTGTCCTGCTGCGTTGGCCGGAATTGCGTCATGCTCAGGATCAAGCCCGTGTGATTCTCGCCAATCTGCCCAATTTTGAAGCAGAATTAGAAAGTGGCGCGATTGTCGTGATTGAGTCGGCGCGAATCCGGGTACGTTTATTACCCATTGGCGGCGGGTAAAATGGCGTATCTCGTCCAGGAATAATACGACTAAAGAGAGTGAAGGGGTAATAAAAACACCCATGCAGAGTATACCTACCCGCACGGTATTTGATGTGATAACCGACTTTCTAGCCACCGAGCCATCACCGCAGGAGATTATCGATTTCTACATGCCGGATGATCTGCAAGCCCGGCTCGATGAACTGCTCGATAAAAACGGCGAGGGTGAAATTACATTCTCAGAACGTGAAGAACTCGAGCGTTTTCTGAACGCCAATCAGATGTTTTCTCTGTTGAAAACCAAGATGAAGCTCAAACTGAAACGGGCGGCGGATGAGTCTGAGTAGTAAGCAGAAACAGGCGGTCAGGGCAAGAGCGGGGGACTGTTGTGAATACTGCCGCCTGGCGCAATCGAGCAGTTTTGCACGTTTTCATGTCGATCATATCATCGCGCTCAAACACGACGGCACGGACGATGATGAAAATCTATGCCTTGCTTGCTCGGACTGTAATGCCCACAAGGGCGAAAATGTCGCCGCACTCGATCCATTAACCCGTGATGCAACCAAACTCTATGACCCACGCCAGCAGAAGTGGGATGACCACTTTACGATCAACCCGGATGCAACACTCACTGGACAGACTCCTGAGGGCCGGGTAACTGTTCGTGTCCTGCGTATGAATGACGAGGAGCGTGTGAAGCAGCGGTTTGGTGAATTGATGACGGGAGATTATCCCTGCCAGAAAGATTAGCTTATGCCCATACCTTCCCAAAATGAATTTTTGCTCCCCTTCCTGAACCTGCTCAGTGATGGGCAGTCCATGACCCGCGCACAAATGCTCTTTCGTCTGGCGCAGCACTTCGGCATCAGCGAGGATGAAGCCCAGCAGATGTCTGGCAACCAGTTCACGCTGGTCAGCCGGGTGGCCTGGTGCGATGTCCATTTCGTGAAGGCCGGGTTCGTCGATAAACGGCAGCATCCCAGTGACAGCACCCAAGACGAATTCACCATCACCCCCCTGGGTGTGCGCCAATTCAACCGACGCCCGGAGAAAATCACGGTTGGCTACCTGCAGGGATTCTATCGCGGCAAGGTGCATCGCGGCGCAGGTTCAGACGATGCCACCAGCGACGCTGAGCTCCTGCTGTATGAGCAGTTTGAGAAACTGCCGGAACCGTTCACGGTGCTGCACTCGGTCAAGTGGTTCGGGCTTACCAAGGGCACGGTTGGCGAAATCGACTTCCTCATCGTGCATCCGGATCACGGCGTGCTGGTGCTGGAGGTCAAAGGTGGAGTGGTCAGTCTGGAGAAGGGTGAATGGTACACCACAGGCATCAACGGACGCACCCATGTGATCAAGGACCCGTGCGAACAGGCGGATCGTAACCGGCGCGCTCTGGGGAACTGGCTGGCAGGTGATCCGCGCACACGGGGTGAGACATTCGCCCTGTTTCCAGCGGTCGCGCTGCCGGATTCGCGCGTGTCTGGTCACATTCGTCCGGACTGCCCGCAGGACATCTTCATCGACATGACCCATCTGGATGATCTCCAGGCGCGTCTGCTGCAGATCTACAGCTACTGGAAGACACGTGCAGACGCGAAGAATGCCCGCATGGGTGGCAAACGTGCGGTGCAGTGCCTCGTCGATCTGTTGGTGCCAACGCGAGCACTCCAGCCACGGATCGTCGAACTCTTCGCGCAGGAGAACCGTCGCATCGAGGAGCTCACACGTCAGCAGTTCAAAATCCTGAATGTGCTGCGTTACCAGAAACAGGCGGTCATCATCGGTGGCGCGGGTACCGGTAAGACGCTGCTGGCCATCGAGAAGGCCACCCAGCTTGCGGACAGCGGGCTGCGGGTGCTGTTCGTCTGCTACAACACGAACCTCGTGTCATGGGTTGAACGCCATCTCAGGCATCCCGCAATCGAAGTCCACACGTATCATGCGCTGGTCGGACACATGATTAATCGTGCCCGCATTGCGCGTCCCCGCAACATGGATTTCGATGAGTTTACAAAGAAAGCTCCCGAACTGCTGGTCGATGCCACCAGTGTCCTGCACGCTCCGGGTGGTGATCCCAACCTGTTGTATGACGCCATTATCGTTGATGAGGGACAGGATTTTGAGGAGACCTGGTGGCTGGGGTTGATGGACAGCCTCAGGTCACCGGAGGACGGCATCTTCTACGTGTTCTTTGATGACAACCAGCGTATCTTTACCCAGATCAGCCAGATGCCTTTGGACAGCGCGCCGCTGTATCTGGACGAAAATCTGCGTAACACACAGCACATCCACGAGCGTCTGAAGCCATATGCGCGTGATGCCGAGGTGCAGAGTGCCGGTCCTGAGGGGCGACCGGTAGAGGTTATTGCGGCTCAGGACAAGAACACCACGCGGCGTGAGCTTCAGCGCATCCTGCATCGGTTGGTTAACGAGGAGGGTGTCCGGTGTGAAGACATCATCGTGCTGACACCCGCAGGCGAGAAGCGCAGTCAGTGGAAGCGTGATGATCAGCTGGGTAACTTCATCCTCACATGGCAATTGGGCACCGAGATGGATCAGGCGATCCGGATCAGCACCATTCACAGTTATAAGGGGCTCGAGAGCCCCGTGGTGATCCTGACGGAGCTTCACGCGCTGCATCCCGATACCCGTAATCAGCTGCTCTATGTGGGGCTCTCTCGAGCCCGGCATCACGCTATCGTGATCGGAGAGCTACCACCCCCGACCGTCTGATTCATGTGCCGTTGCGGATTGATCTTCCTCGGCAGCACGCCGAGTGTTTCCGGTCGGTGCGGTCTACCGCCCCGACACGCTGAGCCGCACCCTA
>CAZQIJ010000402.1:0-4510 GCA_964592955.1 uncultured Anaerolineaceae bacterium | reverse complement strand
CGCTCTAAGCGAACGTAGTGAGCGCCTCTAAGGGGGTCTGGGGGAATCCCCCAGTGTCTCTCCGCGTCAGCGGAGTCGATTTCAGCGTTTTTTGCGGCGGCGGTAAACCCGTTTCGGTGGGTGTGGTGACTCCGGTTCCGGGCGCAGCTTAATGGGGTGGTTATCAAAGATATGTCCACGCAAGCCCCAGGTATCGGCATAGCGGACGTGGTTAATCCAGCCCTGCACGCTGGCATCCAGCTCGGCAAAGCTGATCCCGCCGCTTTGGTACAGGTCGATGTTGTGTTCCAGCCGTCGGGTAAAGTTCACCGCGTTGCGCTTCTTGAGTTTGCGATGGGTGGGATACACGACGAAGCCCAGCCACGGGATGCCGTCCTGTGTGCGGGCGACCTGCGCTTCGTTCGCGTGGGCAGTCAGGCGCAGGCGTGCCAGCCGCTCGATGATGGCGGCTTTCCAGTCCCACAACTGCGCTTTGCTGTCACTGAACAGGGCGAAGTCATCGACGTAGCGCAGATAGGCGTTACAGCCCAGATCACGCTGCACGAACCAGTCAAACGGGTTCAGGTAGACGTTGCTCCAGAACTGCGACGTGAGATTACCGATAGGCAGCCCGCGTGGGCGGTTGACGGCGAACAGGTCATCACCGGGAAAGTAGACCATCTGGTATTCGTCCTTCAGCACATCCACTCCGCTGGCGAGAATCTGCTCGATCAGCCAGCGCATATCCGCATCATGAACGACAGCGGCGATTTCCTGCATCAGGATGGCATGATCCAGCGACGGGAAGTGCTTTACAATATCCATCCGCAGCACGCAGCGATGCTAGCGGGCGAACGCCTGTAAACGGTCAACGGCAGCGTGTGTGCCTTTGCCTATGCGGTTAGCGTAGCTGTCGGGGATGAAACGGGCATCAAATACGGGTTCGATCAGGTTGCACAGGGCATGATGCACGACGCGATCCCGGAAGGGTGCGGCACTGATCTTGCGGCGCTTCGGCTCGTGAATGTAAAAATGATGGTAGTCGCCGGGGCGATACGTTTTATCGCGTAATTCCGCCTGAAGCTGCACCAGCTTATCTGCCACCTGATGCTCGAAGGTGGCAGCAGGCAGTCCACTGCGTTTACCCTTCGCTGCTTTGCGGTAGGCTAACCACAAATTATTCCATGTGCATAACGAGGTATAACTCATGTCTGAAGAAATGGTCATTTTCACCCGTACTTTTGATTTGCTGACGTGGCTGCTGCCGCACTGTGAGCAGTTCCCGAAGGCGCAGCGCTATCTGGTGGTGCAGCGGCTCGGCGATGCGGCGCTCGATTTTCAGGAAGCATTATTCCACGCCAACGCGCAGCGCGGGGAACAGCGTTTAGCGCATTTGCGGGCGGCTGACGGCTGTCTGACGACGCTGCGGTTATATCTGCGGCTGGCGTTCCAGTGGGCGTGGCTGAACAGCGGGCAGTACGAGCATGTTAGCCAGATGATTGAGGAAATCGGACGCTTATTAGGCGGTTGGATGCGCCAGAGTCAGAGCAAAGATGAAAAGAAGAGTCTATAATTCAGGGGAGTTTATCTGTTAAGGACTGCCGAGTACGCCTATGCCTGAACATATTCCCTTTTTTCGTGTATTTCTTTCTTCGCCGGGCGACGTGAATGACGAGCGCAAAGCCGTGCTGGAAGTTTTGGAGCGCCTGCCCAATCGCCCCGCCTTCCGTGAGAAGGTCGGCTTCCGGGTGGTCGCGTGGGATAAACCCGGCGCGGATACCCCGATGCTCGCCACCATGTCGCCGCAAGCCGCCATTGACGCTGGTTTACCCAAACCTTCAGAATGCGATATTGTCGTGTGCATCCTCTGGTCACGGATGGGTACGCCGTTCGTGATGGACGGCGTAGACTATCTCTCCGGCACGCATTACGAACTGTTGGACGCGCTCAACAGCAAACGTCCTGAGACATTAATTTACCGCCGCATCGAGAAAAAGCTGTTTGATGCCACTGACACCGCCGGGCAGGAGCAGTACAACCGCGTACAGACCTTCTTCGATGGGGAATTGTTCTACGACCCAGCGACTCGCCAAATCCGGCGTGGGGTGAATACGTATGGCAGCCCGGCAGACTTCCGCGAGAAGTTCGAGACGCATCTGGAAGAACTGGTCGTCCGACTGCTGAAGCGATCCGAGTCTCACCCTGCACCCGTGCGGATGGAGGCACACCCGCTACCCCCCGCAGTACTCACGATTGCGTCCCGCCGTTGGGAAGGCTCACCTTTCCCTGGTCTGCGCTCATTCATGCCAGCCGATGCGCCCATCTTCTTCGGGCGGGAGCGCGAGACGGATATGCTGGTGAAACGGGTCACAGACAACCGCTTTGTCCCGGTAGTCGGGGCATCCGGCAGCGGCAAATCCTCGCTGGTGGGTGCAGGGCTGCTCCCGCGTCTGCAAGCCAACGCCATCAGCAGCGAGACAACCGGCAGCAAGGATTGGTTTGTCGTGCAGTTTACGCCCGGTCAAAGTGATCACCCCTTTGCGGCGCTGTTCGATGGCATCCTCAAAACCTTTGAAGCGCTGCGCCCTTCGCCGTTCGAGACGCGGCGTATCAAAAATCAGTTTGTGCAGGATCTGCTGGCTGATCCGCTGACGGCCTGTGACACCCTGACAGCGGCCCTGGAAACCGTGAAAGCGCCGACATGGGCAGAGGTGCTGCTGTTCATCGATCAATTTGAGGAATTATTCACGCTGGCAAAACCAGAGAGTATCGCGCCCTTTGCGCGCATGTTAGCCGCGCTCGCAGCACAGCCGCGCGTGCGTGTGGTCGTGACCATGCGCCATGATTTTGTCTATCGGGCGATTGAAATCCCGGAACTGGCGGAACTGCTCAATCTGGGATCGCTGCATTTGTCGGCACCAACAGCGGGCGCGCTGGCGCAGATGCTCAAGCGCCCGGCGGAGCTGGCGGCACTGGAATTTGAGGATGGCTTGCCCGAACAGATTTTAAGCGATATGGGCAGCGATGCGGGCGCACTGGCATTGATGGCGTATACGCTGGATGAACTGTACAAGATTGCCGACAGCCGTCATGACCGCCGCCTGACGTTTGTGGATTATGCGGCACTGGGCGGTGTGCAGGGGGCGATTGGCAAACGCGCCGAACAGACCTTCCAGAAGCTACCGCTGGACGATAAAGAGACACTTTTGGGGCGCGTGTTCCGCGAACTGGTCGAAGTGGACGAGCGCGGCACAGCCACCCGCCAGCGTGCGCCGCAGGGACGCTTTGGTGAGCAAGAACTGGCACTGGTACAGGCGTTCACAACTGCTCGTCTGCTGGTGATGGATGAAACCGAAGTGGAAGTCGCCCACGAAGCGCTGTTCCGCAGTTGGACCCGGCTGAAAGACTGGATTACCGAAGCCCAGGAAGATTTAATCCTGCTGCGGCAGGCGCGGAATGCAGCCCATGACTGGCAGACCAAACATCGCCCCGATTATCTGCGGTGGCCCCAGGAACGGCTGGTGCTGGTCTACGCGATGCAGGCGCGGCTGAACCCGGAGCTGAATGAGGTGGAAAAGGATTTCATTGAACCAGAGCAGCACCGTCTGCTGCGCGAACTAGACAAGATTGACACCAAGCACGAGCGCCGCCGCGACATTGGCGACCGCCTCGCCGTGATCGGGGATACGCGCCCCGGTGTGGGTGTAAAAGACGGCATCCCTGATCTTTTCTGGTTGCCCGTTGAAGTGTCGCCCGATCCGGTGACGATCAAGACGAATGAAGTAAAAATCGGACCCATCGTCATCCCGCCGTTGTTCATCGCTCAGTATCAGATCACTTACACGCAGTTCCAGACCTTTCTCGATGCGGATGATGGTTTTGCGGATGCCCGCTGGTGGGACGGGATGCCGGATGAGTACAAAAGACAGGAAATGGCACAGCAGCGCACAAAAATCAGCAACGCGCCGCGTGACAGTGTGTCGTGGTATCAGTCTGTCGCTTTTGCGCGGTGGCTGAACCACCGTTTGCGCGGGTTTGAGCATCAGCATCCAGCGGGTCAGCTCTTGCGCGTGGGCGACAATGCAGAAATTCGTCTGCCGACCGAATGGGAATGGCAGTGGGCGGCGCAGGGTGGCGCAGAAGCGCGGGCATATCCCTGGGGTGAATGGCAAGAGGGCTACGCTAACACCAGCGAAGCAGGCTTAAACCGTACAACGGCTGTTGGCATATATCCGCATGGCATGTCCCTGTTTGGCGTACTCGACATGAGTGGTAACCTGTGGGAGTGGTGTCTGAATGATTACAGCAGTCCAGAAATTATAAATGGTTATGGTAATGGAGAACTTAAGGTGCTGCGGGGCGGTTCCTTCGATAGCTATCGGTACTACGCCGCCGCGTCGGTTCGCTCCTACAACTCTCCGTACGGCAGGAGCAACAACAACGGTTTTCGGGTGGTGGTGTCTGCCCCTATTAGCGCCCTCTGAACTCTGTCACTCTGATCTCTGAAAGCGAGAGAAACGAGCGTCTCTGG
>CAZQIJ010000401.1:0-4524 GCA_964592955.1 uncultured Anaerolineaceae bacterium | reverse complement strand
TCCGCACATCCGCGTGCTGGTCTTGACCACCTATGATGAGGACGAATGGGTCTTCGATGCCATTCGCAACGGCGCAGCGGGATATTTGCTCAAGACGGTCGCCCCGGCTGACCTGATCAAGGCGGTGCGCGGCACTGTGTCCGGCAGTACTTTCGTCGATCCGGGCGTAGCGGGCAAGTTGTTCACGCACTTCAACCTGGCGGAGCAGGCGCTCCCTTCGGCTGCCGATGAGATCAAGATGGCAAACCTGACCGAACGGGAACTGGAGATTCTGCGACTCCTAGCACGTGGGCGCAGCAATGAGCAGATTGCCAGTACGCTGCATCTGTCCGTCGGCACGGTGCGCAACTATGTCAGCACCCTGTTCTCCAAGTTAGATGTCTCGGATCGTACACAAGCGGCACTTGCAGCCGTACGCTATGGGTTGGTGGCAGTCCACGAGGTTCAAAGAGCTGTCGATTGAGAGGTAATGGAGACGGGATGGGACAGACGTTGATCGTCCTGCTGCTGGCTGGTCAACTCGTTCACACCATTGTCAAATAGTGGATCATTCTTGAAGAAACGTGGTCTTCGACACAACACGAGGACAAGATTCGAACATCACTCAGGCAAGAAAAAAGCCCATCTGACATCTTCAGACAGGCTTTTTTCTCGTAACTTGTCTGTTGCGGAGAGGGTGGGATTCGAACCCACGGTAGCCGTGAGGCTACACTCATTTTCGAGACGAGCCGATTCAACCGCTCTCGCACCTCTCCGTGAGTGGGAATAGTATACACGAAGGAAGTGGGAATTCCAGGGAGACTTTAGCCCTTGCGCACGACCTCCCAGGCCAGATGATTCAGCTCTGGAATAATAAGCTTCTCCAGCGCCACCTCCACCGCGTTTGGGCTGCCTGGCATCGAGAATACGAGTGTGTGACGGAATACCCCAGCAGTTGCGCGACTGAGCATCGCCGCCGGCCCAACTTCGGAGAAGCTCAACATGCGAAAAAGTTCTCCAAATCCCGGTAGAGTTTTTTCCAGTTTACGGCTGATAACATCGTAGGTGGTGTCACGCGGGGCGATGCCGGTACCCCCGTTGAAAAGCACAATGCGAATCTCGCGCACAGCCGTCAGTTCTTCGAGCACCTGCTCCACCTGATCCGGTTCATCCTTAATGATCCGGTACGCGCCCACATGGTGGCCTAACTCCTGCATGCGCCGTGCGATGTAGTGATGGTTGACATCGGTTTCCGGCGTTCTGGTATCACTGACCGTTACGACCGCGATAGTGACAGGCGTGCTGCCTGCTTTTTCACGATGCTCGTCTGCGCCTTTTACTGCACCCACGATGCGCTTTCCCTCCTCTTGCATATTCCTGTGGCAAGTCTCGCTGCTGATGGTAGAATTATCGGCAAACCTGTAATAAATAGCAACAGGAAGCTGGAGCGATGGCTTACGAAAATATTCTCTTTGGTATCACGGACGGGGTTGCGGAAATCACGCTGAACCGTCCGCAGTCCTACAACGCGCTGAACCTTTCGATTGTCGATGAACTGAAGGATGCGCTGAAGCAGGCCGCGCGCGATACCGCAGTGCGCGCTGTTCTGCTCTCTGGGGCAGGCAAAGCCTTTTGCAGTGGTGCGGATCTGCTCGAACTCAGCCAGGACCTTAACGTGCCCATCGCGGACTACCTCCGCAGCGGGCTGAATATGGTCGCTTTCCAGATACGCGCGTTAGAAAAGCCGGTCATCTGCGCAGTCAATGGTGTTGCAGCAGGTGCCGGTGCCAGCATCGCCCTCGCCTGTGACTTGCGTTTGGCGTCTACCCAGGCGTCATTTGTGTTTGCGGCCTTCGTCAATATTGGCCTGATTCCGGATGCCGGAAGCACTTACTTCCTGCCCGAACTGGTGGGTGTGGGCAGGGCGTTAGAGCTGATGCTGCTTGCAGACTCCAAAGAACGGCTTACGGCTGAACGCGCGCTTGAATTCGGGCTTGTGAACCGCGTTATCCTGCACGATGATCTGATGGGTGAAGCACGAACACTGGCGGCGAAGCTGGCCCACATGCCTACCAAAGCGCTGGGTCTTACCAAGCGGGCGGTGTACCGGGCCGCACAGTATAGCCTTGCAGACACCCTGGAATATGAAGCCCTGACTCAGGGTATCGCAGCCAGAACCGCCGATTTCCAGGAAGGGGTCGCAGCATTCATCGAGAAGCGCACACCCATCTTTAAGGGAGAATGACCTTGAGTACCATCTTCTCAAAGATCCTTGCGAGAGAAATCCCGGCAGAAATCGTTTATGAAGATGACCTGGTGACCGCATTTAAGGACATCAATCCTGCGGCACCCGTTCATATTCTGATCATCCCGAATAAACCAATCCCCACCGTCAATGATGTGACGGCTGAAGATGAACAGCGCCTTGGACGGCTGTTCATCGCAGCCAAACAGGTGGCAGCGCACTATGGGATCGCAGAAAGCGGCTACCGACTGCTTATCAACTGTAATGCAGATGCCGGGCAGGAAGTCTTTCACCTGCACATGCACTTGCTCGGTGGGCGACGCTTAGGCCCTATGGTTCTTAAGAAAGACCAGGCAGAGTAGATTAATATTACGGGAATTGAACAACACTAAACCGAACTGCAGCTTTCGCCGGAATTGGAGTACAAAAGTTGGCTACGATAGCGATCTATGGGAGTTCTCTCGTCAAACCGGATGAACCGGATTATGCAGCAGCCTATGCGATGGGCCACGCCATTGGGACGGCCAAGTATGGCATCATGACCGGGGGGTATCGCGGGGTGATGGAAGCTGCCAGCCGAGGCGCATCTGACGCGGGTGCGCTTGTGATTGGTGTAACTTCAATGCCCCTGGAATCGGTGCGGCGCATGACCACCAATCAGTGGGTGAGCAAAATCGTGCCTTATGACACGCTGCGTGATCGACTTATCCATATGGTCACCCGCGCAGATGGCTATGTTGTGATGCCTGGCGGAATAGGAACGCTGAACGAACTGTTCATGACGTGGGAACTGATTCGCGTGCGCGAAATTCCGCCTCGCCCAGTGGTCTGCGTAGGCGCTTACTGGGAAACGGTACTTGCACCTCTGCGTGACGTACCCTATATTCCACGGGAGCATTGGGAACTGGTAGCGTTTGCAGACCAGCCTGCCGAAGTCGTCGAAATTCTGAACAGGAATGTTTGATGCGCTTATTTAGCCTCATTTGTGCCGCGT
Source organism: uncultured Anaerolineaceae bacterium (assembly GCA_964592955.1). Taxonomy (GTDB): domain Bacteria; phylum Chloroflexota; class Anaerolineae; order Aggregatilineales; family Phototrophicaceae; genus CAZQIJ01. Next base: position 1,306 of record CAZQIJ010000401.1, on the reverse strand, counting down.
TGATGTTCACCTTAAGCGGGTGTGAAGGTCAGGCGGCATCAATGACCGCAACATTTACCCTAACCGCCACCTCAACCCCGGTGACGCCTACGCTTCAGGCTACCCCCGGCAGCACATCAGAACCCGACCCGATGCAGGTTCTGAAGATCTGGTGGCCAGACCGTTTGGCCGCGCAGGATAACGATGCGCTGCTTGTGCTGATTCAGCGGCAGATCGAAGCCTTTGCCGCCGCTGAACCCAACGTGCAGATTGATTTTCGGCGCAAGCGGTCACAGGATGCGGGCGGCATCATGTCTACGCTGCGGGCTGCCCGCGATGCTGCACCGGGTGCCATGCCCGATATTACCCTGCTGCGGCGCGAGGATCTCATCAACGCTGTTCAGAATGGGCTTGTTCAACCCCTCGAGGGCCGGTTTGCGACTACGCTGATCGGTGACCTCTACAGCAGCGCGCTCGACCTGGGCAGCATCGACAATCATCTGTACGGATTACCCTACACACTGGATGTGCTGGTGATGGCCTACAATCCTGCCTATGAACCCTCACAGCCACACATCCGCTTCGACACGTTCCTTGAGCAGGATCTGGCGTTTGCCTTTCCCGCCGCACGAACGTCCGGGCTCAGCGATGTCTACCTGATACACTATCTTTCTGCAGGTGGAAGCCTTGCTCAGAACGGCACCATGACAATCAACCCCGATGCGCTGCGAACGACGCTCAGCTTCTATGAACAGGCGCTTGACCGCAACCTGATCACTGCTGAGGTGCTGCAATACACCTCGTCGCTGGACTATCAGTCGCTGCTGGTCAGCGGAGAACTGCCTGCCGGGGTTGTAAGCACCTCGGTGCTTTCCACGCTCGGCCAGGGCGGCAATCGCCCGACATCCGGGTATATCCCCACCGCAGATGGAAGCGCACGAACCGTGTTAAACGGCTGGATGTGGGTTATCGTAACCGCGAATGCAGATCGCCAGGCGTTGGCCGAACGTTTCATTACCTGGATGATGGAAGCCGACCGCCAGGGCGAGTTTACCCAGAACATTGGTATGCTGCCCTCACAGCAAACAACACTGCGCCTGTTCCCCCAGGATGGTCTGACCGCAGGCATGGTCAGCCAGCTCCTGGCCAGCGCATCACTGCCCATACTCACCAGTGACACCGCGACACGCGCCATGAATAACGCCCTGATTGCCGTGATCACCGGGGAACGCAGCGCCGAAGCCGCCACCCAGGACGCCATCAGCCAGGTTGGCAACTAATGGGCACCTGGTACAAGCATCGCCAGAGGTTGCGCGCAACCTCTGGC
>CAZQIJ010000400.1:0-4531 GCA_964592955.1 uncultured Anaerolineaceae bacterium | reverse complement strand
TGTACACCCACTGAAGTGGGTAGAGGGACCTGTTTCGCCCTCGTAGGCCGTCGGTTCTCACTACCCACCTCGTGTGGGTGTACCCACTGTCGGATACGAGAAAGAAACTCGCCAGGGCCCCTGGCACCTGTGCGGCGCTCAACCCAAACCCCGGCCCCCCCGCGCCTGGCCACCCGCGAAACAGGGCAGATGCGTTACGCGGCTGAATTTGTGTGACAATGCCGTAGGCAACCGCGCCGGTTTGTGCTACTATCCAACGCATGATACAGACAAAACATATCTCACGCACCCTGAGTCTGGTTCTGGCGCTGTTGGCGCTGGCGGCGTGCCTGCCGCAGCAGCCGATTCCGGTTTACATCACTGCCACGCCAGCCGTGCCGACCGCGACCGAAACCCCGGTCCCCACGCTGGAACCGCTGCCGTCGAATACGCACGCGCCGGATGTCGATGTTTCTGCGCCCACGCGCACGCCGCTGATGGTGGGGCCGGTGGTGGGGCCAGATTACACGCTGGAACCTTCCAACACGCCGCGACCCACGCGCACGCCCATCGTCACTGTGCCGCCCCGCCCCACAGACGTGCCCGCCGGGCCATCGCCCACGCCGCTGCCAGGGCTTGATCCCAACCGCATGGGCGTGCAGGTCTACACCAACCTGGGCCGCGACGAATGGAATTACTACCTGGAACGCACCAACGAACTGGGCGTAGGCTGGATCAAAGTACAGATGTCCTGGGCATTCCTGCAGCCCAACGGCCAGAACCCCAATGAGGAAGTCCTGCGCACGTTTGAGCTGAACCTCGAAACCGCAGACCAGGCCGGCTATAACATCATGCTCAGCGTGGCCAAAGCGCCGCAGTGGGCGCGCTCCTCCAGCGACGAAAGCGGCCCGCCAGATAACCCGCAGGCGCTGGCCGACTTTCTGACGATGGTCTTCACAGAGACCAAGATCGGGCGCGTGGCAGACGCCATCGAGATCTGGAACGAGCCGAACCTGCGCCGCGAGTGGAATACCGCGCTGCTGCCCTTCAGCGGCGCGGGCTATATGCAGCTTTTCACCCCCGCCTATAACGCCATCCGCGCCTACCGCCCGGATCTGCAGATCATCACGGCGGGGCTGGCCCCCACCACCACCTCAGATTTCTCCGTTGATGACCGCGCGTATCTGCGCCAGATGTATGACGCCGGGCTGGGCAGCTACACCGATGTGAGCATCGGCGTGCATCCCTATGGCTGGGGAAATCCGCCGGATGCGCGCTGCTGCGGCGCGGCGGGCGATCCGGGCTGGGACGAGAACCCGCACTTCTTCTTCCTGGATAACCTGGACGAGACGCGCGCCATCATGAGCGCGAATGGTCATGGCGATGTGCCGATGTGGGTGACGGAGTTCGGGTGGTCCACATGGCGCGACCTGGGCGTGCCGCTGCCGCAGCCAGAGGCCAATTACCTGTTCATGGATTACGCCTCGCCGGAAGATCAGGCCAATTATGCCATCCGCGCCTTCGAGATCGGCCTTAATGAGCGCACAGACATCGCCGGGATGATCCTGTGGAACCTGAATTTCGCCAATGACCTGACGATAGGCGCGAGCCAGGAAATCGTCGGCTACAGTATGCTGCTGCCCCCCGGCCCCCAGGATCCCAACAATATCCGGCGGCGTCCGCTGGCGTACCTGCTGCCGCTGGCCATTGCGCAGGGGCAGTAGGGGCGGTTCGTGAACCGCCTGCCGTCACGAACGCATCGCGATGTGCCCCCTGCGATACGGGGCGTCCGGTTTGGCGGGCGGACGCGGCAGGCCGCGTCCCTACAGCGCAAGACGCGGTGACATTGCCGGTCCGGGTTGCGGTCCGTGGCGGGCGCTGCTGCGCGCCCTTACAGCGCAACGAAGCAATCGCAATCACCCCCTCAATCCCACTCGGTCTGGCACCGCCTGCCGCGTGCTGCTGCCGCTTTGTCGTTAAGAAACTGTCTGGTTTTCCGAATTGGGTAAAAAAGTGCCCCAGGTTGTTTGACGCCGCGCGCATTGTAAGAGATAATAATAGGGATGCGCAATGAACAATGCCATGGAATTCATGAAGATCGTTATTATAGTTCGACGCTACGCCTTAGATCAGTACAAGGGGACAGCATGAAAGTAAGCCGCAATCGTACAACGCGTTGGGCCTGGGTGGGGATCATCGTGGTGATCCTGCTCGCCTACATCCAGGTACAGGCACAGCAGAACGGGCCGATTGATCCGCGCACGGCACGCTCGACAACCTTCGTTGTCAACTCTACTGTCGATGTTCAGGATTTTGAAGTGGCGGATGGCGCGTGCGACACCGGGCCAATTGCGGAAAATGCCAATTTGTGTACGCTGCGCGCTGCCATCACGCAGGCCAATTATACAGATGCGCACGATACCATCGAGGTACCGCCCGGCACCTATGACCTGACTCTGCTGGCAGGCACCTACCCTGAAGATCGCAACGTGGGCGGTGACCTGGACATCAACAAGCCGCTGACGCTGGTGGGCACCGGCGGCAGCCGCGATGACGTGGTCATTCGCGGCGATGGCTGGGATATCGTGGATGCGGAGTATGCCACGCGCATCACCTATGTGCTGCATGTCTCCACCATCGATGTCCCGGTGGAAGTGAACGTCGAAAACATCACCATCCGCAACCTGGATTTCCAGCAGGCCACCAACGTGGCCATCACGTCTACCCAGGCCACCCTCAACCTGACCAATGTGGCGGTCCTCAATAACTTCCGCGGCATCGCCAACTTCGCCGGGACGATCAACATTTATGACAGCCTGATTGATGGCAACGTCAACGGCGGCCTGAACAACAACCCGCCCACAGGCTCCGGTATCAGCCAGACAGAATGGAACCTGGTGCTGGCGAGCTGGCGCGGCGCGGGGGTCTATAACGCGGGCATCACCAACATCTACGACAGCACCATTTCCAACAACCAGGCGTGGGTGGTGCGCACCGGCACCCCGCCCAAACCCCAGCAGCCCACCGCCACCACGAACTTTTCCGGGCAGGGCGCAGGCCTCTTTAACGAACTCACCGGCCAGTTGCTGCTGGACGGCGTGACGGTGGAAGGCAACATTGCGGAGCTGCACGGCGGCGGCATCCTGAATAAGGATACCAACGCGGTGCTCATCACGCGCAACAACACGTCCATCTGGGATAACCTGGCGGGAACGCTTACGGGTGTGGATAACCAGGTGATCTATTCCTGGGCATCTGGCGGCGGGGCCGGGCTGTATAACCGCGAAAGCAAGTATGCGGCGCTTCAGTTTACGGAAATCGCGCGCAACATCGCCGATATCGGCGGCGCCATCTACAACGAGAACGGCGGCGAGGTGCAGTTGTACGACAGTTGGGTACACGATAACGAAGCCCGCAACGTGCCCATCTTCTTTAATCCCCTCACCGGCACGGCCATTGACCCCTGGCTGTTTACCTCGCAGTTGTGGACCGGCGGCGGTATCGCCAACTTCGACGCCAACACCGTCCTCAGAACCTACCGCACCACGATTGAGTACAATGTGGGGCGCGCAGGCGGTGGCATTATGAACTGGGGCGGCGCGAAATATTACGGCGTCGAAACCACCCTCAATAACAACACCGTGCCGCCCATCAGCGACTATGAATCCTACGGCGGCGGTATCTATAATGGAACGAAGACCTATACCGGCACTACCCTGAGCGTCATTGACCTGCGCAACGTGACGATAAGCGGCAACAAGGCAGATACCGATAACACCACCTATTCCGGCTATGGCGGCGGCATCTACAACGACGCCTCGCTGTACATGTCCAACGTCACCATCGCCCAGAACATCGCCGGGCGGCGTTCTGACCCCGGTTCCGGCACCCCGGCGCGGCCAGGTGAGGGCGGCGGTATCTTCCAGAGGCAGGCGATGCCCGTTACCGTCATCACGCGCATCAGCAACTCGATTATGGGCGACAACTACGCCGGTACGCAGGCCGCCGAATGCGCAGACTATGACAAGCGCCTGACCAGCGGTGGCCGCAACGTGCTGAAGTTCGCCGATACCTGCGTGAACTTCAAAGAACCGGTTTCGACCGACGACCTGCCCAATACCGACCCGCTGCTGGGCAACCTGGGCGATTATGGCGGCGGCGATTTCATCCGCCACACCTTCGTGCATTCGCTGCAACCGGGCAGCCCGGCCATCAATTATGGCAACCCGGAAACCTGCGAACTTACCGACCAGCGCGCGTTTGCCCGCGATGCGAGCTGCGACTCTGGCGCGTATGAGTATAATGGCGCGATTGCAACGGCGACCTCCACCGGCTCCATTACGCCGACCTCGTCCAGGACGCCCACGCCCACCTTCACGCGCACGCCGTCCAATACCCCCACGCCGTCCAATACGCATACGCCAACGTTTACGCGCACCCCCACCAGCACGCGCACGGCCACCTTCACGGCGTCTGCGACCTTCACACGCACGCCGACCAATACCGACCCGGCCACGTCCACCTATACCCCCGGTGGCCCAACGGTGACGCC